>NZ_LMFX01000009.1:0-97500 GCF_001426985.1 Caulobacter sp. Root1472
CCCTCAACGAAGCGGCTCAACTCCACCTCCCGACTGCTACTCCAGCATCAGGATTCTAGCCGATTTGGCGGTGTTTTCACACAGCCTCGACCCGTTGCGGAAGCTGGGGTCTGTCGATATCGGTCATCGATATGAACGATCATTCGAGCGACTATCGCCACGACTTCTTCATTCACTCGCCTGGGCCACGCCCCCCTTTTGGCAGTGTCGTCGATCACGTCTATGGGCCTGCCGCCAACGTCGATACTGATGGTGACAGCGATCCGGCAAGTTCAACTGAATGGACGTGGCTATACATGCAGCTTCGACCTAGGCAGGGCGAACCGGTAGTCGAAGTGACGATGATCGATGAGATGGGCAGCGTATTGCGCGTGGCATCGGATGACTTGGCGCTCGCAACGCGAACCGCTGAATTTCTGGCTCTGCAAACAGGCGGTGCGCTGGGCCGGCGCAGTGCGCCGGCTGAGATCCGCTAACCACCCCGAACAGACCGTCGCCCTGTCCGCTAAGGGGCATCGTGGCCAAGGTCCGGTTTCTGGCGCCGGGCTCATTTCCGGACCCGACCCAGAGCGGACTCTTGGCTCGCAGCTGCCGTCTCACTCGCAGGCCATCTGACCACCAGACGCGTCTGCGTTAAAAGCCTGTAGATGTGTCGCATCGCAGTTGGGCTATACGGAATTGCTACGCCTCAGCGGATTGCCTTGGCCTATGAATGATCTCCCGCCCGACTTGATGGAGCTCTTTATTCGGGCTGGATGGAAACCTGGCCGACGCGTTGAGCCAGCGATCGTGCCGCCGCCAGGCCATCCCGCCGTCGAACTTCTCCAGAGCTTTTCCGGCTTGCGGATTGGAGAGTCGAAATCCGGTATCGAGTGTGCGGCAGGAGACGTCGCTTTCACTTCCAAGGCCTCTACCACGCCAGAAATCCGAGCGATCGAGCGGCTGTCGGGCGAGCGGCTCGTTGCGATCGCCCGAACACATCAGGACTACGCCATTCTCTACATTGGAGACTCGGGGCGCTGCTTTGGGGCGTGCGATCTAATGGAGGCGCCGTGGCTAGACGGGGAGACCTTCGTCGATGCGATACGGTCCATCATCACGGGACGATGCGTTAGGCCAATCCTGCTGCCGGGTCAGGAAAGCGCTACGGTCTACGGATACGCCTACAAGGCCGGTGATCCACGCCTGTACGATGTCAGCGGCGGTCGCAGCTGACATCAACGGCAACGTCCGCCCTCCACCCCCTAGCTGACCTTCACCCAGTCCGCTTCCGGGCATGGCTCCCAAGGTCTGGTTGCCGGCACGGCGCCAATTTCCGGACCGACCCGAAGCGGACCCGGGAGTATTGCCCTTTGCCTATCGAGGGCGTCCTCCAGCCCTCAGCGCCGTTTCGAGAATCTCAGACGAGGACATCAGGCGAGCGTCATCGCCGTCGCCGAAATAGTCGCCCGGAAAGAAGATCAGGTCTCTGATTTTGCGGTCTCCGGTGCACACCTGCAGGCATGCGAGCCAATAGTCCCGCTGCAGCTCGTCCGCGCTTGTGACGCCACACACGCCGTCGACCATCTCCAGCATCTCTTCTTCGGTCACATCCGATGGTGGCTGATCCCAGGCGACGAGCTGCCGCCTGGCAAAGATGTCGGGTCCAACCGAGCCAAACCCGTCACGGACGGCGAAGCCGTGGATGGGGCGGCCTACAAGAACGCCGAGCTGCCTGAGAGGCGCATCGTAGTCGGCCCCAGCCTCATACAGAGCGTAGATTTCGCGCCCTAACGCGAGCGCTGTCGACAAGCGCGGGTCATTGGCTGTTGGGTCGAGCAAGTGAGATCTCAAGGCGCGCTCCAGTCTTCCAGAGAGGCTAGCCATGCCAACGTCTGCTTGCCACCCTGACCGGACGACGGAAAGGTCCGCTTCCGGGCCTAGTCGCTGACCGTGAAGCCCGTAATCGGAGTTCCTGGGGGCAGGTCCTTAATTTGCCGGTGCAGTTGGCCAGCAATACTGATCTTCACCACGATCAGGGTCTTGGCGAGGTTCTCCGCTGAGCATTGCCCCCCAAGGGCGGGCGGAACTGCCCAATCGAGGCATTCTCCCGGTCCCAAGTTCAATCCGCGCCTTCCAGCGGCCTGAACCCAGACATCGCCGAGAAGCTCATCCCGATAGTCGTCGTCTCCGATGGCCTGAATAAAGGTCTCATGGTCCTTGGCGACGACCCGGAGCGTGCCCTCAAGCATATCCAGCATCACGATCCCATCAGACGTCCCGAAGAAGAGGTCGCCAAATGCGCCTATGAGGGCGACCTTTGTTTGGGGCGGGGAACGCCATTCCCAATCCGTCAACGCCCTTTCAATGTCAGGTGCGGGCACGTCGAGGACGAGTGACGGATAGCGTTGCCGGACAGCCTCGGCTAGCGGGACGGCTTTCTGCAAAGGCGTAGGATGCCCGAATAGACGCTTAAACATGGCTTCGCCCCTGAAACTGAGCCGCTAGCGAACCATGGTTCGATGTCTGAAATCCACCCTGTGTGGACGGCTCCCTGTCGGCAAGGATGTTCTTGAGCTACCTGCAGGGCTGGTCGGTGCGGCCATGTGTTCGGCCTGTCGATGCGGCGCTGAAGGGCCGCGGGCCATAATGCCTTGATCGCGCGTGCCGGGTCCCAACCATTCTCACGCACTCAAGGTGCAGGGTGGTAAAGCGGGGTCTCCCGATCCGGCGGTTTCAACCGTCTTTCTGCATTAGCTCCAGTTCGCCCTTTCCAACTTCGTGAGCGCGATCTCCCGCGCGTGGCTTAGGCGGCGAGCGGCTCGTGATAGCGCTCGCCGGTCATCATCATGGCCCAGACGGTGCGGGCCGTCTTATTGGCAAGCGCAACGGCGGCGATCTTCGGCTTCCGGCGAGCCAGGAGCTGCTCCAGCCAGGGACGCCCTCTTGCCGATTGCTTGGCGTAGCGGATCACCGACATAGCGCCGACGACGAGCATCTGACGCAGGTAGCGATGGCCCGCCTTGCTGATTGAGCCCAATCGCTCCTTTCCGCCGCTAGAGTTTTGTCGTGGGACCAAGCCGATCCAGGCGGCCAGGTCCCGGCCCGATCGGAAGATGTCTGGATCGGCGACTGTGGCGACCAGGGCGCTGGCGAGCAGCGGGCCAACGCCGGGGATCGTCATCAGCCTTCGCCCGAGGTCTGTGCTTCGAGCATCGGCCAGGATCCTGCGATCGTTCTCTAGGATCTGCGCCTTCACGACGGTCAATTGAGCGACAAGCATTTTCAGGCAGGTCCGCGCGCCGGTCGGCAGGCGGTGATCTTCAACGTCCGCGACGACCTCTAGCAGTTGCTCCAGCCCCAAACGGCCTATCGGCGCGACTATCCCGAACTCAGCCAAATGAGCCCGCAGCGCGTTCGAAAGCTGGGTGCGCTGGCGACTCAGGATCAGCCGCACCCGATGCAACATCATCGCGCTCTGCTGGTCGGGGGTCTTGATCGCGACGAACCGCATCGTCGGGCGGGTCACCGCCTCGCAGATTGCCTCCGCATCAGCCGCGTCGTTCTTGCTGCGTTTGACATAGGGCTTCACGTACTGCGCCGGCATCAGCTTCACTTCGTGGCCAAGCGCGACCAGCTCGCGAGCCCAGTGGTGCGACGAGGCGCAGGCCTCAATGCCGACCAGGCACGCTGGTTGTTTGGCGAAGAACGCCAGCAACTGCGAGCGCCGGATCTGGCGCCGAACCACGACCTCTCCGGTCGCATCTACCCCGTGAACCTGGAACACCGACTTGGCGAGATCCAGACCTATCGTAATCACCTGACCCATGGCTCTCCTCCTTCTCTGGAGCAGCTATGCTCCCGTGGATGGTGAGAGCCGTCCACAGCATCATTCTCAGAAGTTCGGAAGGTCTGCCTCGGCGGCCGGGGCGCGCCAACAGCAGACTCTCGGATCGCTCCAGGAACACGACGTTCAGGCAGACGCTCCAACGGCGATGAACGGCCCCGAGCGGAACCATGCGCGTCTATCCTGCTAGCCGCGCACCGTAAGTTGCAAGCTTGGCGTTAGCGTCTAGATTGGCGCTCGGCCACAGTCGGAGCTTCGCGTGCAGACCATTGCCTTGTTCGATCAGCAGGATCTGGGCGTACCGACGCCCGTCGGCACCCTGCCCTGGGCCGACCGCATCGAGATCCGGGCCCGCGACTTGATCGCAGAGCGGGTGATCCTCGAGTGGGAAAACCGGGCGGCCGTCGATGGAGAGCGTCCGCAGTCGGCGCTGGGCGTGGCCCTGACCGACAGCCGCGACGCCGTCGTCGCCCGCGCCTTGGAAGCGTTCGAGCGCGGCCGCTTCTTGCTGCTGGCCGACAATCGTCAGATCGAGACCCTGGACGAGGTCATCGCCTTCGCGCCAGACGCGACGGTGACCTTCCTGCGCCTGACCCCGCTGCGCGGGGGCTGAACCATGTTCAAGGCCCTGTTCAACCTCGCCGCCAAGGCGTCGAACCCTGGCGCGCGTTTGAAGGCGATGATCGCAGAAGCCCGCAAGCCCGGAGGCGGCGAATTCGCGATGCATCAGGCGCTAACGGCGCTGTCGGACCTGGAGAAGGCCGTTCTCTACGACACCCTCGAAAGCTGGTGGGACGACGTGCGCACCTTCGCCCTGACCTACGAGGGCCGGGAGATCACGAACTCGCCGGAAAACCACCTTCACCAAGTGCTCAACCACATTTCCCACTTCGCCTACACCTCACCCGATCGCGCACTGCTGTTCCTGCGCGCGGTGGCTGCGGGCCTCTTCATCGGCAGTTACTACTACGACACCGGCGCCGAACAGATCCTCGAGCGCCTTGCCCAGTCGGGCCTCGTGCTGGATCCGCCTCCGGATCGGGGCCTGATCGAGGCATGCGAGGCGAGCTTGGCCCTGCGTCCCCAGACGATGGCACAATACCTGTCCGCGCGGGCGAACTTGTACCAGATCGCCGGCCTCGCCGCGCCTGCCCCGGCCGAGGATTTGGCCGCGCTGGACGCGATCATGGTCGAGGCGCTGACCTGGGGGCGTACGCTAGAGGCCTGGCGCGATCGCCTGCTGACGTCGACGCCGGACGGACGGCCGCCGATCGAGTTCTGGAAGCCGACCGTCGCCCAGGTGATGGCTCTTAATCCGCCAGACGGAATCGAGGCGTTGATGGCGGCGACCTTCAAGCACCCACCGTCTCTGCCGCTCGAACCAGAACTCGTCGTCCAGTGGCGGTTCCAGCGCTATTTCGGCGACGCTCGCTATCGCCTCATCACGGTTGACTGGTTCCAGGAGCGAGCCCAGGCGTGGCAGGCTTGGAAAGCGGCCAATCCGTTGGAGGCCGGCGAGCCGGAACTTGCGCTTCCCATGTCGGGCTCCGACCTGGAGCGTCTCTGGCTTCTGGCCGAAGCCGCCCAGGGCGCACGGCCTAGCGGCAAGTGGCTGAAGGCCGCCGAGGCCCTGGCTGGCGAAATCGGTCGCGACCGCACGCGGACCCTGCTGCTTGAGACCCTGGCGGGTTTGCGCACGCCCCAGCATCTGCGCAAGGCGCTCGCGGCCTGGCGGCTGCCCAGCGAGTACGAAGCGCTGCGGCGACGCGTCCCGCCGGCGGTCGGCTCGCACCCGGCCAGCGTGCTCACCCGCATCGCCTACTACGAGGCCTATATGTTCTGGCTGCTGGATGGCCGGACGACGACCGAGGGCAGCCTGCCGCCCCCACCACTGCAACTGGCGGATACCGATACGACCTTCGCAAAGGGCGCGGCCTGGATGCTGGCCGCTTGGCCCGACGACGAAGTGGTCGATGCGTTGGAGCGCGCAGCCCAAAGCGTGCTGACCAAGGTTCCAGGCGAATACTACGGTCCGCGGTACCGTTCTCTGGCGGTCGCAAACGCCTGCGTCTGGTCGCTGGGCCAGATCGGCTCGGTCAGGGCGGTAGTGGCGCTGGGCCGCATCAAGCGGGCCGTGCGCGACGAACGCCTGGCCGCCCAGATCGACAAAGCCATGAGTGAGGCCGCCCAGGTCGCCGGCCTGCCGGTGGTCGACTTGGAGGAGTTGGCCACCCCGACCTGCGGGTTGGAGGAGCCGGGCCGGGTCGAGCACGTGCTGGGCGACCATGTTGTCTCGTTGAAGGTCGAGGGCGGTCGGGCGCGCCTGGGCTTCGCCACCGCTGCCGGCAAGCCGCTAAAGTCGCAGCCGGCGGCCTTGAAGGGCGACGAGGCGGCGGCCGAGGAGATCAAGGCCCTCAAGCAGGCCGTTGTCGAGATCGACAAGACCCTGCCGCTGCTCAAGCAGCGGCTTGAAGACAGCTATCTCTCCGGGCGCAACTGGTCGTGGGACGACTGGCGCTCGCGCTGGCTGGACCATCCGCTAGCCGGCGCCCTGGCGCGCCGGCTGGTCTGGCGACTGGAGAGCGCGGGCGAGCCCCGGCAGGTCGCCTGGGACGGCGAGGCCCTTCGCGACGGCCATGGCGCGATCGTCGCAGAGCCGCCGGACACCCGCGTGCGCCTATGGCACCCACTGATGAGTCAGGACGACGAGATCGCCCACTGGCGCGGCTTCCTGATGGATCGGCGCATCGTCCAGCCCTTCGCCCAGGCCCATCGCCAGCTTTACCCGCTGACCCCGGCCGAACGCGAGACTGAGGTCTATTCCAATCGCTTCGCCGGCCACATCCTGCGCCAGCATCAGTACATGACCCTGGCCAAGTCGAGGGGGTGGAGCGCGCGTCACAAGATCTGGGCAGACACGCCCAATGACGATCCGACCTACAAGCCCCTGCCTGCCCACGGCCTCTACGCCCAATGGTGGATCACCTCGCCGCAGGACGACGAGCCGCCGGTGACAGACAGCCAGGCCTTCGTCTACGTCCACAGCGATCGGGTGCTGTTTGGCCGGCTGACCGAGACGGGCCAACGCGCCGACGAGATCGCGCTGGAGACCATCGATCCGTTGGTGTTCTCGGAGATCATGCGGGAGGTCGACCTGTGTGTGGCTGTTGCCTCGATCGGTAACGACCCGACCTGGGCCGATGGCGGCCGCGACGCCGCGGCGCCCAACGATTGGCGTCGCCGGGCCGACGACTATTGGACCACTCATGCCAACGCGCCGCCCGATGTCGGCTCCAAGGTGCGAGCCGAGGTCCTGGCCCAGATCCTGCCGTCCCTGGCCTTCGCCGACCGCTTCTCGCTCGACGGCCAAGCCTTGCGCGTCCAGGGCAAGCTGTCGGCCTACCGGATCCACCTGGGGTCGGGGAACATCATGATGGACCCGTCGGGCCGTTATCTCTGCATCGTGCCGGCCGGCCCGGCCGCCAGCGCCGCCGACGACGTCTACCTGCCGTTCGAAGGAGACCGCATGTTATCCATCATCCTGTCCAAGGCGCTGATGCTGGCGCGCGACGACAAGATCACCGACGAGAGTATCGTTGCGCAGATCCGCGCCGGGGGCAGCTGAGGCCGCGCCTCTCACGGGGCACCAGCGCCGATCTGCGCCAGTAGCGGAAGCTGGCCTTGCTCCATAAACTAGACCTTCGCGATCAAACTCGCGGAGGGCCACATCCGACCTTTTGCCAACGTTGGAGGTTGTCGAGCGGCTCCTGTCGGCTGATGCAAAGGAGCCCACCATGCGCAACGTCGGTGACTGGACAATCAAGGACCTCGAGGCGCTGATCGGTCAGGAAGAGGACCAGCGCCTTGAATTCAAGCAGTCTGCCAAGCTGCTTGGCGGCAAGTGGAAGTCGGAGCTGGCCAAGAGCGTGTCGGCGATGGCGAACGCCGTCGGTGGCGTCCTTGTGATCGGCCTGGCCGAAGACGCGACCAATCGGAGCGTGGCCGGCTCGGTCGATGAAGGCCTCGCTCTTGATCAGGTTAGCCCAGATCAACTCGGCCAAGCGCTTAACGCCGGCATCCTCCCGCACCTCGCGGGCCTCACAATCCGGCCGATTGACCTCGGCCAGGGCCGCTTTGCCTATGCGATCGACGTGCCTGGCGATGGTCCGCACGCGCCCTATCAGGTTCAGCAGGAGTATCGGTACTTCCAGAGGCAGGGCCGGGAAGCCAAACCCCTCCTCGACTTTCAGATCCGGGACATTATGGCCCGCCGGACCAAGCCGTCGTTGGAGGTCCGGTTCTCCTTCGGAGAAGCGGGGGATCCGGCGCTCTGGTTAGTGCAGGCGCACCTCTGGAACACCAGCGACGAGCCCGCTCTCTACTACGCTTACGACCTGTTCTACGACACCGCCATTCGGGGGCTCTCGGCAGGCGATGGTCCGACGTTCGTTTTCGTCGATCGCCGGGGCAAAGAGTATGTGTGCACTCGCCTTTATGCCCAGTGCGCTGTCCCCGCTGATCCGCCCTGCTACAAGGAGCGGCCGGTGAAGCTATTGGAAGAGCTTGTTCGGCTCGAAGAGGGCCAGATTTATGCCCTGGGGTTTCACGTTGCCTGTCCCGGCTGCCGGATGACCGGCGTCGGGTATGTTCGCAGACAAGGCGACGCGGTGAAGGTAGTCATGAACGATGGCACGCTCCGCATTCCCATCTTCGAGGATGGGGTGACCATCAAGGACGGCCGCATCTACTGACTTCGTAGAGACGATAGCTACTAGCTATCGATCTGAGGTTTCCCGGCCGTTTCGCAGCTCGGACACACCCACGGCGCCCGATCAAGCGGTGCTAGACTTCCCGGATGCAGCCGATTCCGTGGAGTCGCCGATGTCCCATCAGCGGGCGCTCAAGGTCCTAAGGCAGGTCGCCTATCCCCCAACCCAGGATTCCGAGGGCTGGTACGCCTCGGCCGAGGACGGGGTGGAATGGCTCAAATCAAACGCTGGTGCCGACTATGTCGTGCTGCGCGCCAGCCTCGGCTGCGTATTCGTCAACGCCGTACTGGCCCCGACCGACGCCCTGACCCCACCGGACGCCAAGGCCCTGATCGGCGCGGATCTGCGGCCCGACCGCACCTGGATCATCCAGCACGAATGGGGCGGCGATGGTTGCCGGATCTTCTTGGACGGCCCTGTACGCGGCCCGGGCCTTTCGTCCCTGAGCCAGGGCGAGGCCTTGGTCTTTCGCCGATCCTTCTCAGGCTACGGCCAGCACCGGACCACGACGGAAATCAACCAGCGGCTGGTCCACGCGCTCGACCTCTTCTTCCTCCCCGAACGGAGCGCCTGGTGTCGGCTCGACGAGCGCGGCGACCTGGAGGACGTGGTCATCATCGTTGACCAGGATGAGGAGGAGGATCGTCCGTTCGAGTCCATCGTGCTGATCAAGGCTGAGCCCCTGGCCGAATACATGGCCGTCAGCGGCCAGGCGCTGTTCTTCAAGTTCGACTTCACGCGTCTGGATCAGGCCAACTTCACCCACTGGGGCGACGGCCTGCCCAAGCGACGCGACGCGCCGGACCTTTTCTATCACCTCAAGATCGGCCCGGGCCGCGCCAGCTACGCCAATGGCGGCATGGTCGTCAGGACCGGCCTGACCGTGGAAGAGATGGTGCGCCGCGCCGAAGCGAAGGCCAACCCGGCCACGCGGCGCTACGAAATCTTCAAAATCGAGGATCGCAAGAACCAGGTCCTGGCCGAGGTGTCCTGCGACCCCGACAGCCTCTCCAACTATTTCACGCAGTCGGACAAGCCCTGGGAAATCTCCCCGGCCTATTTCCGGCCCGAGGTGCTGGCCCGCTTCAAGGCCGATCCCGAGAAGTACGAGCTGACCGAACGCACCATTGGCTGCCGCAATGCCTGGTACTTGAAGACCTACGACATCAACGAGGCTGGGCAGGTTCACACCTATATCGGCTACCTGGCGAGCCTACCCTACGAAGAGCAGCAGTACTGGAAGCTCTATAACGAGTGGCCCAAGGCCGGCTTGTCCAAGCGCGCGGTCGAAAACGATCTTCTGGGCCAAGTCGCCAGCGACCACGATCCACTGGCCGCGATCAAGCAAAGGGTTGCCGCTCTTGATCGCCAACGGCCGGCCTGGTGGAAGCCACGCGGATCGGAGCTGGCCGAACGCGTCCTGCCGCCGGCGACAACCGCCGCCAAGGAATGGGCCGACGAGATCCTGGCGCTCGATCAGCTGACCGTGGAGGGCTTCATCAAGACGCCACTCGTCGCCACGGCGACCAAGCTGGGCGTCACGATCGACGTGACATGGGCGAGCCTGCGGGTGATCGAGGCCATCCTCGAGGGTCAGGACCGCTCATCTGACGAGGCCAAGGCGATCGTGGCGCCGTTACGCCGGCTGCATCACCTCCGAAGCAAGGTGAAGGGCCACGCGTCCAACGAGGGCAAGGCCTTGGAACGCGAGGCCCTGGCCGGACACGGCACGTTTCGGGCCCACTTCCTGGCCCTGTGCGGCGAGATCGACGCCACCCTTTCGGCCGTGGTCGCCGCGCTGGCGGCCGTGGCGTGACACCTAGTCTTCGAAAGCGGTCTCGACATGGGCGGGGTGGTTGATGGCGAGGATGCGGTCGAAACCGCCCAGCTTGCCCGAACCCCAGCTCGACCAGGACAAGGTCACGCTCGCACCGTTGATCTCGAGGGTGCGCTGGTGCTGATCGAGCAGCCGGGGTGTCACCCGGGCGAGCGCGGTCTCGCCCAGCGCCCAACCGACCAGATGCTCGGCCAAGCCCTGCCAGAGCGCGTCGATCGTCACGTCGGGCTCCTGGTAGTTGACCGTCAGCTGCAGGCGTAGCCGAGTGACCCCCGCCTCGTGCCCGCTCACGATGTAGGAGATCGAGGGGCGCCGCATCCCCTTGCCGGGCCTGTAGGTCTCGGCTTCCGCCGACCAGGACCCAAAGGCGCGATGATAGTCGCCCGGCTTAAGACCCCTGTTGGCCAAAGCGGCCGCGGCCAAGAACGGCGACCAACCCGCCTTGGGGTCGACCGGCGGCGGATGCCGCGCCTTGCGCCGCACGGCCTTGATCTCGGCGATGGCGGCGCGCACGCCGGCCCGATCGTTGATGTCACGAAGCTTGATGTCGCGAACCAGGCGGCGGGCGCCGTCGAAGTCCAAGCCGAAGGCCGACAGCGCCCGGCGTTGCACATAACCGACGAGACGCCGGTCTAGGCCGCGGATGGCGAGGTTGGTCGCCTCAGTCTCGGCGGTCATCATCATGGCCAGACCCACCAGAAACGGGATAAAGGTAAGGGAGAGGACGATCGGATCGGCAAACTCACGCAGGTTATTCCAGGTCAGGAAATCCGTGGGATCTTTAAGGATGCCGATCAGGCTGAAACCCAGGATGCCTAGGCCCGCCCAGATCTGTAGCCGGGTCAGGGGTCTGATTAGGATGCCATGCTCGGACTGGCTCTTGGCCAGGACCAGCAGCATGCCGGCCAAGGTCAATACCGGGATCAGGATCAGCTCGCCCCAGAGCGGCAGCGTGTGGACCTCGCCCAGGAAGATGATGATTTCGGTCCAGGCGATCGCCTCGCCAGCCATCTTGCCCACGACCTTGGGATCTTTCGGAATCTCCAAGGCCTTGGAGACGGCGGTGAAACCAACCGTGATCCACCAGACCAGAGTGGTCTTCAGATTGGCCGCCTCCCAGGCTCCTAAAGCCCACAACGCCGTGACCATGCCCACCACGTAGACGGTCATGATCGCGAACAGAGATCCAAGTTTCGGCCCCAGCACGATCTTCAGGACGTTAACTAGGCTCTGGCGGACGTCGCGGCGACAGAGCCCCCAGGCCAGGAACAGGCCCAGATAGATCAGGGTCGCCCATTCTCGGCTGTTGAGATCAAAGCCGTAGTCGGCCGGATCGAATCCCCGGGATGATGAAGGGATAACGGGATGGGCCATGACACGCGGTGGGGAGCAAGACGCCCTTGGGCGGCGCCCTTGCAAGGTTGGGCCGAGCTTAGCAAAAAAGGTCGAGCTGTCGGCAGTTACTTCGGGGTGTTGATGATAACCGTGATCGGCAGATCAGATGCGGCGGCCTTTTTGATGGCGGCTTCCTTGGAGTCCTTCCACAAGGTGTAGCCCGCCTCGAACCCGCTGACCGCGCCGAACACCAGGCCGATGATCGCGAAGACGAAGACGATGACCTGCAGTTCCAGATTGGCGCGGGCGTTGGTCAGGTTGCCTTGAGCGGCGATGAAGGTGTCCAGCTCGCCGCTGGCGCTGGCCAAAGCCTCGATCCGCCCTTTCAGGTTCTCCTGGACCCAGTTCTGCAGGACCCAGCGGGTCTCCTTGGCCCGAAAGCGGCGGATGACAAGATCGTAGCCGCTGCGTCGCGCGCGCATGTCCTGCTCGGCGAAGGTCTTCAGTTCGCGGGTGAGGGTGGCGGTGTCGCCCAGGATCGTCGTCAGGCGCTGAAGTCGCTTCAGCACCCGCAGCGGAAAGGGCGACGAGAAGAGCCGCGCGGCCTGGTCACGGGCCTGGTTGACCCGCTGGGCGTAGACATTGACGACATCCAGGAGGGCCCAGCGCGTGAAGCTCTCGCGAAAATCCTCGTCAGCCCCCAGAATGAAACGATCCTCACCAGCGCCCTTGTTGAGGCGGTGAACGCTGCCCTCCAGGCGCTGGCGACTGGCGGCCAGGATCGCGTGGGTTCCGAGATCCTCCAGGTGGACCGGATGCGGCGCGAACATGACCGCGTCCTCCGTGTCCTCCTGTTCGAAAATCCAGTGGGAGAACACCGCGCCGGCAACCTCGCTGATCTTCGACATGGCCTCATCGCCGCGCTCGAAGAGCGGAAAGTTGTCGCCGATCAACAGCTCGCAGGTCGGAAGGCCACCGGCGTTGCCTTCACAGAACACGCCCGGCGCATGGGCCTCGAACCAGGCGGCGATCTGCGCGCGCCAACGACGCCGGATGGCGTTAATGGCCTCCATACGGGCCGCGCGCGGATCGATCGTGGTGAAGAAATCACCCTTGCTGCGGACATGGCTGACATAGTTGGCGCGCAGCGCCGCCTCGATCTCCCCACGCCCCTGCGGCTTGAGGACGAAGAACACGGCCAGGCCGCTGATCGACGGGGTCAGCGCCACCATCTCCCCCACCGCCGAGGCCGCGAAGTCCGGCAAGTCGGCATGGTGGCTGACGGTGGAGTAACGCCCATCGGCAGGTCGGTTGAACCACACATTGTGGTTCCCGCGACCGCCCTCCTTGCGCACGGAAGACAGCCAGGCCACCAGGCTCCGCTCAGCGCCGCGTCGGTGCTGCTGGGCCCATCCCTTCTTGCGCATTTGTTTGAGCGCGCCCTCGATATTGGAGGGCGTGAAGGCCTCGAAGGCCCAGATGCCCTCGACGGCCAGATGGCTGTCGGCGGGGGGCGTCAGTTCCAGGTTCTCCTCGGCGTCACGCGGAACCTGATGGGCCAGGATCGTCTTCGCATAAGGTCTTTGGATCCGGTCGCCCGATACGCGCCCTAGCCAGTCCCAGGCGCGCCGTCCCGCTCGCCGCACAGCGCTCCAAGGCCGGGACCTCGCCACAGAAGAGGTCGGCTTCGGCGCCTCGGCCGCTTCTTGCTCTTCACTAGGGTCAGGAGCCATGAGCCTCTCCGCCCGCGAATGGGGTCAGGGATCGTGGAGAGTTGCCGGACCTTGTGATCATGTCAGGTTCAGGTGTCCGCCGGCGGATCAGGGACATGCGGCCCGCGCTCGCTCGCCTCCGCCCCAAGCAGGTCGGCCGTCTCGTCGTAGGGCGCGATATAGTAGCTGACGGCGGCCAGGCGATTAAGGGCGCCCTCGACATAGGCCTCAAAGGTCTCGCGCGAAGGCCTCAGGCAGCTGACGTCGATGACCTTCAAGTCGCGGCTACGCCATTCGATGCGGTCCCCACTTTGCGTTCCGACCATTTCGGCGAGCACGACATAAGCGACCAGATGCTCGGCGACCTTAAAATGGTGGCAGCAATGGAGCGCCACCACCTCGGTTGGATCAAAGCCCGTCGCAAGGTCGGTCTCGATCTTCAGTGGGATGATCCGGCCCGGATCGCACAGGAGGTTACCAAGGTCCTGGATCGGACGTCGGGCGGCGTCCAGGGCCCGGAAGGGCAGGATCGTCGAGGGACGGCCGGCCCGAGAGAACACCTCCCGTGCGGCGATCGCCAGGGCGGCTGCGCGGCCCAACCGCCCCGCCGCGGCCTCGCCGACGTCGAGACCGACAGTCCCGCCGACCGACCCCGGCAGGGTGTCGGGGTGGATCTCCAGACGGCGGGGCGCCTGCCCGGTCAGCGCGGCCAAGAATCCATAGATTTCGGGCCAGTCGGCGACGCTCAGCAGCTTGTCGGGCAACCCGGCCTCAACGGTCAAGCCGACCTTAAAGTCGATCTTCTCAGCGTCGGCGCCGATTTGGCCATCCAAGGTCAGGGCGAAATGGTCTGTCCGGATCAGCATCTTGCCGCGCCCGGGCGCAAAAAGCTGCTTAGGCGGGATGACCATCTGTCCCGGCAGGCTGAAGGGGCTTGGCCGGTCGGGATGTCGGATCAATAGCCTGCAGGAGTCGGCGGGTTCCATCGCGAACTCGAAGGTCCCCGCCTCGCCGAAATCCTCGATGGGCAAGGCGATGCCAAACCGCGTTTCGATAGCGGCCACGTCGGTGAAGTCGAGCGTGCGAAGACCAAGAAATCCATCGATTATCGCCTCGTTGTCGGGCGCGATCAGCTTGCCTTTCAGGACAAGGCGGACGTCGTCGAACCCGAGGTCACGAAGTTGCGTCTGCTTGCGCATCGCGTAGGTTTCCATCGACGGGCCGATCGCGGTCTCCAGCGTCTGGCGCACCGCCGCAGCGTCCGGCGCCAAGGGCGAGAACCACTTGGCGATGCCGAAGCTCACCTCGATGGTGTTGGTCGCCTTCTCCGTCACGCTGGCCTCGCGCAGGGCCTTGAGGACATGAGCCAGAAAATCACCTTCGAGGTGGGCGATACCGGCCTTGGCGATGGTGAGATCCTGGCGGACCTTCAACACCACGACAAAAGCCGGCTTTAGGTCCTGGGCCAGGTGCGCGATCGACGATAGCCGCACGCGGATGGACCGGCTCTCGGTCCACACCGTCTTGACCTGCACCAGGCAGGATTTGGGGCTGGGTTGCTTGTCGTGGGAACCGGCGCTGCCGGCCTCACGCCAGTCGACGACGAGATCCCAGCCCTTGCGGTCCCAGGTCGAAGGGTTGGGCACCAAGCCAGCGTCGATGCAGTAGCCCTCGAACGCCTTTTCGCCCTTTTTCCCCAGCTGATCAGAATCAAGCGGCCTATCCATGCCGGCCAAATATCGCGTCATTCCGGCCAAGCTTCCATAGGCCTAAGTGTACTCGGAGGCTGCCCTGGCGTGCCGAGGCCTCCATCAAGCCCATATGCCTTTTGTCGCCTCGTCGAGGATCGTGCGTCGCGTCATGCTTTCTGCTGCGTTGGTGGCTTTCGCTCTCTCCCATCGCTTGCCCGGGGCCGCACCCGCTATGCACTGATCGCCGACATCGCACGCGCTATCGGCCCTGCCGCCATCCGCATGAGTGCAAGATCAGTCAACCACCCCCAACGGTTGCGAATTTGCCCTTGAAGCCTATAGTCAGTTCGAGGGGGCGCTAATGAAGATCGACTTCATCGAGATTGGGAACTTCCGGAAGCTGCAATCAGTTCGTATCGACCTAGCAGAAGAGCGGACGATATTCGTCGGCGCGAATAATTCTGGAAAGACCTCGGCCATGGTTGCTCTGAGGTTCTTTCTTATGGAGCGCGCCCGATTCTCGATCAACGACTTCACCCTAATCAATTGGCATAAGATCAATGAATGGGGCGAAGCATGGGATGCGGCTTACGAAGCCAAGCAGCCCCTTCCAGCTAGCCAATGGCGGGAGCTGGTCCCCACACTCGATATCTGGCTATCCGTTGCCGATACCGAGTTCCACTATGTACGCGGCATTCTGCCCAACCTCGATTGGGACGGCGGCCAACTCGGCGTTCGTCTCGTGCTGGAGCCGAAGGAAGCTGCTGCGCTCCAGCAGGAGTACGTGACGGTCCGCGCAGCCAACAGGAAGGTTCAGTCGCAGGCAGCAGCCGCCAAGCCCGAGGGAGCTCAGAACGTCGAAAAGGCGGTCCAGCTCTGGCCGGAATGCCTTACCGACTTTCTGGCGAAGCGCCTGGGGCAACTCTTCAAGATCAACGCATATGTACTAGACCCGGACAAATGCAAGCCGACGGAAGTAGGCATCGCCGCGTTGCAGGCGTTAGCTGACGAAGCGGAGCCGCTGGACAGCAATCCGCTCAAGGGTCTGATCCGCGTCAATGAGATTGGCGCCCAGCGCGGTTTCGGCCAGGCCGACGACGACCGCGATGAAGATGATGATGCGGGCGGCCCCTCCCAGACTGGAAATCGACGCCTTTCTGACCAGCTAAAGAAATACTACAGCGCCCACCTCGACCCCTTCGAGTTGCCAGACGCAAAAGATCTTCACGCGCTAGAAGCGATTGAAACCGCTCAGCGAGCGTTTGATGGCCGCCTGAAAGAGGGCTTCGCCGACGCTATCAAGGAGATGGAAACGCTGGGCTACCCGGGCGTCACGGACCCTCACATTGAGATCGCCACGCGTGTGCGGCCAATCGACGGCCTCAACCATGAATCAGCCGTTCAATACGTCGTTGCCAAGGGCGCAGCGGGCGTAAAGGCGCTGGCGCTGCCCGAGTACTATAATGGTCTCGGTTATCAGAACCTCATCTCCATGGTCTTCAGGCTGATGAGCTTCCGCGACGGCTGGATGAAAGTGAAAAAGGCAGCTTCCAAGGCGGCCAAGCTTCCCCAGGACGAGAACGCGGAAACGACAATCCCGCCACTTCATATTGTCCTTGTCGAGGAGCCAGAGGCGCACCTTCATGCCCAGGTTCAGCAGGTGTTTATTCGGCAAGCGTATAAAATACTTCGGAATAATGCAGCATTGGGAGCAGACAGAGCGCTCAACACTCAACTCATCGTTAGCACGCATTCAAGCCATGTGGCCCACGAATGTGAGTTTTCATCGCTCAGGTATTTCAGGCGGCTACCGCCTAGCTCTGGCATTCCGACTTCTTGCGTAGTCAATTTGACAACGGTTTTTGGAGAAGAAGACGAGACGAAGCGGTTCGTCACGCGATATCTTAGAACCACTCACGCCGACCTTCTATTCGCAGATGCAGCGGTCCTCATTGAGGGACCTGCGGAGCGAATTCTTGTTCCTCACTTCATTCGAAAAGAAAAGCGTTTTGAACGTTTGAACGAAGCCTACGTGACTTGGCTGGAGATTGGCGGAAGCCATGCTCATCGCATGCGAACCCTCATCGAGCGCCTCGGCATTCCGACTTTGGTTATTACTGATCTCGACGCCGGAGACGAGGACGGCAAGAGCGTTTCGCCAGTGCGTGGCGCCAAGCAAAGCACACGCAATACGACATTAAGAAAGTGGTGCCCGGAAATCGAAGAACTAGACACTTTGATCGACCTTGCAGAGCCAACGAAATGTAAAAAGTACGACGCCGAGAACTTCTCCGTCCGGGTCGCTTATCAACATGCAATGAAGGTCGAATTTAAAGAACAGGCAGCGGTCGAGGCGCTTCCCTATACATTCGAGGACGCGCTTGTTTACGAAAATCTCGACCTATTTAAGAACATCAAAGGCGCGGGCCTCGTTGCCAAATTCAAGGGCGCTGTTAACGACGCGGCCAGCGTCGCCGAGCTTTCGACCAAGCTTCACACCATCCTAAAAAGCGGCGGAAAGGCTGCATTCGCGATGGACATGCTGGAAGTCGAGGGCGATTTGGCGCTGAAGCCTCCGCGCTACATCGACGGGGGCCTGACCTGGCTTACGGAGCAGGTGAAAATCCGACAGGACGCTCTACTTGGCGGGCCACCCATTCCGGAGGTTGCCGGTGTCTGACGCGCTTGTTGCCGACAATTCGCACCTCGACGACGGCACGGACGAGCAGATCGCACGGTGCGTTGATCTCACACAGCCTCGTAGCTTCTTCCTCTTCGCTGGGGCCGGTTCAGGGAAAACGCGGTCGTTGATCAACGCGATCAACGTCGTCCGCGAGAAGAGTGGCGATGTCCTCCGCCGTCGCGGTCAGAAAATCGGCATCGTCACTTATACTAATGCGGCGTGTGATGAGATCGTGCGTCGAGCCGAGTTCGACCCCGTTGTGCAAGTGTCTACAATCCACAGCTTCGCGTGGGCGCTTATCCAGGGGTTTGACGAGGATATTCGCCGCTGGCTCGCCAATGATCTTGCCCGATCAATCGCCGAACTAAGGGCGGAGGAGGCAAAGGGGCGGCCCGGCACAAAGGCTTCAGCAACGCGCCTAGCAAGCATCGCATCCAAGGAGCGCCGCTTACAAACGCTCCCGACGATCCGGAAATTCATCTATAGCCCGACTGGCGACAACCGTACGCGAGACTCGCTGAACCATGCGGAAGTGCTCGGCATCACGGCAGCATTTCTGACCGACAAGCCAACGTTACGGAAAGTGGTCGTCAGCCGCTTTCCATTCATTTTCATCGACGAGTGCCAGGACACCAACAAGGCGCTGGTCGATGCCATGTTCGCCCTTGAGCAGGCCCATCGCGGTTCATTCGGCCTGGGTCTGCTCGGCGATACGATGCAGCGCATCTATAGCGACGGCAAAGCGAACATCGAGGGCAATCTTCCGGGGGAATGGGCCAAACCCGCCAAACAGTTGAACCACCGCTGTCCAAAGCGTGTCGTCCAGCTCATCAATCGCGTGCGCAGCAGCGTTGATCGGCAGGAACAAACGCCCCGCACTGACAGTCCGGAGGGTATTGTCCGGTTTTTCTGTCTTCCTGCCGACACGCCCAGTAAGCCCGAGGCGGAGGCCAAGGCGGCGGCGCTTATGGCTGAGATTACCGGCGACGAGGCGTGGAAAAATCCGACGGACCGGAAAACCCTCATCCTTGAGCATCACATGGCGGCCACAAGGATGGGTTTCACGGGTATTTTCGGCGCTCTCGCTGGCGTCGGTGATTTTCGAACTGGGCTTTTGGACGGTACGCTGCCCGCAACGTCTCTGTTTGCGAAGACGGTATTACCCTTCATCAACGCGCACCGGGCGGGTGACAAATTTGCGCTTGGAAAAATCGTGCGCGATGCGTCGCCGCTGCTGCGCAAAGATGCGCTGAAAGCGGCCCCTGAACAAAAGGCGCAACTCGATCTTGCGCGAAAGGCCGCCGATCTACTGGCCCAACAGTTCGACGGGAAGGACCCCACGCTGCGAGAAATTGCCAGCGTGATCGCGGAGACGGGCTTGTTCGCAATGCCCGAAATCATCGCCAACGTCATAGCAAAGAAGGCGAATGGGACCCCTGTCGCCGATGCCGAAGATGAAGCGGCCGACCCTCTCCCGGAGCGCGTCGCGGCGATTGAAGTATTCCTGGAGTGTCCGTTTTCTGAGATCGGACCGTATGCAGAGTACGTGTCAGGGAATTCCGCGTTCGATACCCATCAGGGCGTCAAGGGTCTGGAGTTTCCGCGTGTGTTAGTAGTTATCGATGATACCGACGCGCGCGGCTTCATGTTCAGCTACGACAAATTATTCAGCGCTCCGCATGTTGGCAACGACGGCATCGGAGACAAAGAGTCCACGGCGGATCGCACGCGTCGCCTGTTCTATGTGACATGCAGTCGTGCCAGGGAAAGCCTTGCCATCGTTGGCTACGCCGCCGAACCTAGGAACCTAGCGAGGCAGTTAGAGGCGACCGGCTGGTTCGAGCGCGACGAAATCGTTCTGGGGATCTAAAGAGCCGAAGGGCTCCTGAGATCCAAGTTCGCGGCGGTGTGGCGCTTCAGCCATGGCCAACGAAAACAAAAACTACGCCCTGTACGTCCCCGGCCTCCAAGCTCAGAGCGGACATACCCATGGTCGCCTAAGAGTCAAGGTTGGACTGAACCCGCAGCGTCGGGGCCGTTTTCCGATCGCGCCGCTGGCTACGTGCCTCACCGACCTCAGATCGGCTTCAACAAATCGGTAGGTTGAACATTCAGCGCGGTCGCAATCTCGTACAGCGTTACCACCGTTGGGTTTCTGAGACCCCTTTCCAGGCCGCTGATGTATTGCTGTGAAAGGCCCGACAACTCCGCGAACTGCTCCTGGGTCAGGTTCTTTTCCAGTCTCAATTCGCGAACGTTCGAGCCGACGAGGCGGCGCATGTCCATGGCCGGAACATCGGCGTTCCGGTAGGGCTTGGTTTATCAACTATAATATGTAAGTCCCCGATTGATTGGATGTGTAGCCAGGGAGTGGTGAACCGATGGGGGGCTCGGCAGAGGTGGATTCCAAGGGCGGTGGCGACAAACAAGTCCAACTGTCAGTTCGACTTGATGACGAAACGATGGCCGCACTCCACCAAGAGGGCGAGTTGATGGGTGACTGCGACATCGAGCAAACCGTGCAACGCCGCCTGGCTGAGGGTCTGCTCATGGCGATCGTCATGGGTGCCAAAGAGTTGGTTTGGCGGCCGATCCACCGGGATTCCGGGACGCTTGTGGTAAGCGTCCCGGCTGCGGTCCGCGACGAGCTCGACCACTGCGCTGAGACGTGGGGCTACGACCGTGATGTCGTGGTGGCTACGGTGCTTTCCAACTCGATCTGTAAGCCGATGGCGGTCGTTGCGCGGGAGGGGCGATCCTATGCTGTCTCGCCGGTCATGGGCGCGAGTCAAATCCGCCGAGAGCCCGGCCGTGGCAATATCTATCCCGTGCAGTTCTTCCTGCCTGGATATCAGCTCGTCTTCGTCCGGATGCTCGCCGGCGCCTTCTTCGATAAGGCCGCGATCATCGAGGAAGCCTTGCTGGCCTTGGCAAAGCAGGTCGTGCGCGGTGACCCGGTGCGGGGCATGCCGGCGGCGGAAGATGCACAAGCGTTCGCAAGGCGAATGGTAACGTTGGCCGGACCACGGTTCACCTCGGCCGGCGAAGCGGCCTGGTGATGGTCGAATTTGTTGCGCGCATTCCCCGACGCTGGATGCTCCGGCATATCCGAAAGACGTTCAAGCTTTGTCACGCGGGGCCTGTGGTTATCACCACTCGGGGGCATGACACGCACGTGCTCATGACCGAGATCGATTGGCTCACTTTAGGCGGAAAGACGGAATTTGCCGGTGAAAAAGGCGATTGAAGCAGCGCGCTGGCTTGTCAGCAGGTTTCGGGAGACAGGAGCGAAGCCGACCAGGTCGCGGGGCTATTCCGTCGTCGTATGGGCGCAGCCAGGCTGTACTTCACCAGTTGTCAGCTATTGCTCAGATCGGGACGCGACAATCGAAGACCACGCTCTGGTCGTCCAAACATTGAGCGGTTCAGCGGTTCAGGTCACAAGCGACGACGGAAGCATCGGATTGAAACCGGTTGAACGGTGGGGACCCTCCGGCCGTGAGTGCCTACGTTGAACCCGCCCGCCGAACTCCGCCGCTCTAAACTGCCTCTCGAGCCAGAGCGTACAGCGCTGCTCGCCGCGATCGGCAACTTTCATGCAAACCATGCCGGCCGGTCCGACTGCTAAGCTCAACATTTCCGACGCCAGCTGCATGGCCGGGTAAACGCCTTGGCTGATGATGACCCCGGCGCTTCCGCCCATCGTTAGAACCAGGGCGGACCGGTCGTTGCAGAAGCGGCGTCAAGTAGACATCGGCTCTCGAAAAAGAACACCAGCCTGCGGACGGCTACTGCAGGGCCGATCTTCTCCTTCTCCCCCCGCCCCCCTCATCCTCATCTTGAAAGAAAGATGCGCGGCGCGCGCGGGTTGGAAGGCCGCGCCGCGCAAAAAGAGGTAGACTGTCAGGATAAAAGCGCGAACTGCTCGCGCGGCTCGTTGGCCAGGGCGACGCGGACATAGCCCAGCAGCGCCGTCCAGGACGAGATCACCGTCCGCTTGGCGATCTTGTCGCGGCCGGCCCGCAGGGCGGCCTCGTGCAGCAGCTTCAGGTCGATCGCGGCGGTCTCGCCGACGCCGGGCACGGTCTTCAGCTCTTCGATCGAGGCCGAGATCGTCGCCCCGAACGAGCCGAACCGGGCCAGCAGCGCCTTGGCCTTCGGCTTGACGTCGCCGCGCGCGAAGGTGCGGAACAGGTACAGCTCCAGCAGTTCGTAGTCGGGCAGGGCCGCCAGTCCACCGGCCTTGGCCCGCTCGCGCAGGCGCTCGCGATGGCCCAACTGGTGGGCGGCCGGGCTCCTGGCCGGCGGGTCGGCCGGGGCGGCGTCGGCCACGCCCGGCGGGGTCGCTTTCAGTGATCTGCCGCTGACCATCGCACCCCCGCCTTGCGAGAGCGAATTAGGTCAGATCAATTGAGGGTTGTCGAGACCCCCTCGGTCGCTTCGCGACAGCTCGCCCAAAAGGGGAGCCTTCAGCCGCCCAGGATGGCCGGCTGGAACAGGCCGGCGGGCGAGGCGGTGAACACCTCGTAGCCATCCTCGGTGACGCCGATCGAGTGCTCGCACTGGGCCGACAGCGACTTGTCGCGGGTCACGGCCGTCCAGCCGTCGCCCAGCACCTTCACGGCCGGCTTGCCCAGGTTCACCATCGGCTCGACGGTGAAGAACATGCCCGGCTTCAGCACCGCGCCCTGGCCGGGGCGGCCGAAGTGCAGGATGTTGGGCGCGTCGTGGAACACCTTGCCCAGGCCGTGGCCGCAGAAGTCGCGCACCACGCTGCAGCGCTGGGCCTCGACATAGGACTGGATGGCGTAGCCGATATCGCCCAGGGTCGCGCCCGGCTTCACCGCGTCCAGGCCGCGCTTCATGCCTTCGTAGGTGATCTCCACCAGGCGGCGGGCGCGGGGGCCCACCTCGCCGACGCCGTACATCCGCGAGGTGTCGCCGTGCCAGCCGTCGACGATCACGGTGACGTCGATATTGACGATGTCGCCCTCGCGCAGCGCCCATTCGCCGGGAATGCCATGGCAGACCACGTGGTTGCGCGAGATGCAGACCGTCTTGGGATAGCCGCGATAGAACAGGCAGGCGGGCAGGGCGCCGTGGTCGAGGATGAACTCGCGGGCCAGGGCGTCCAGGTGGTCCGACGACACGCCCGGCTGGACGTGCGGGATCAGCATGTCCAGGCACTCGGCCGCCAGCTTGCCGGCGCGGCGCATGCCCTCGAAATCGGCGGGCTTGTGGATCTTGATCGCGCCGGTGCGGGTCTCGGCTTCGATCTCGGCCGTGTCTTCAAGGGTCATGGCGGTGGTCACTCAAGATGTTTTGGCTGCCGGCGCGTCCCGCCAGGGAATGCGCCGGGAAATACGGATTTCGTCAGGGCTTATGTCGCAACGATAGCACAGAACTTCAACGCCCGCCTCCGCCGCGTCTCTCAGGCCTCTGGCGTAGACCGGATCCAGGTCCCCGCAGGCGGCGAAGCTGTCGCAGTCGGTGCGCTGGATCACGAACAGCTGCACGGCTCGCGCGCCCTTGGCGACCTCGGCGGCCAGGTCCTTCAGGTGCTTGGCGCTGCGGGCGGCCACGCAGTCGGGGAACTCGGCCAGGGTCCCGTCGCGGCGGTAGTGGCAGTTCTTGACCTCCAGCCAGCAGGCCGGCCGGTCAGGGTGGGTCAGCAGGAAGTCGACCCGGCTGGCCTCGCTGTACTTCACCTCGGGGCGAATGGTCGTGTAGCCGGCCAGTTCCGGGATGGCGTCCGCCGCCAGCGCCTCGGCGACAAGGCGGTTGGGGTTCATGGTGTTGACGCCCACCAGCCCGCCATCCGCTTCCACCAATTGCAGCGTCCAGGCCAGCTTGCGCTTGGGATCGCCCGACCAGGAGACCCAGGCGGGCAGGCCAGGATCCTTCAGGCCCAGCATGGCGCCGGGATTGGGGCAGTGCGCGGTGATCTCGCGTCCGTCGTCCAGCACCATGTCGACGAAGAAGCGCTTGTAGCGCTGGACGATCACGCCGCGCGCCATCGGTTGCGGGAGAAGCATGGGGGCCTTAAGTCGGACGGCAAAGATGTGCGGATGTAGGGGATCACGGCCATGACCACCACCCAGGCCAAGAGTGGCGAGCGCGTGACGGCGGCCGTCCTGATCATCGGCGACGAGATCCTGTCGGGCCGCACCCAGGACGTGAACCTCAACGCCATCGCCAAGTACCTGGCCACCTATGGCGTCGACCTGTGCGAGGCGCGGGTGGTGCCCGACGTCGAGCAGGAGATCGTCGACGCGGTCAACGCGCTGAGAACCAAGTACGACTATGTCGTCACCACCGGCGGCATCGGCCCCACCCATGACGACATCACCGCCGATTCGGTGGCCAAGGCGTTCGGCGTCGCGGCGCCCGAGCATCCCGAGATCATGGCCATGCTGCGCGAGCGCTGGGGCGAGCCCAACGCCGCCCGCCGGCGCATGGCCCACGTGCCCGAGGGCGGGACTCTGGTGAAGAACCCCGTGCAGGGGCCGCCGGGCTTTCAGATCGGCAATGTCTTCGTGCTGGCCGGGGTGCCGGCGATCATGCGCGGCATGCTCGACGACGTCGGCCCGCGCCTGCGCACCGGGGCGGTGGTGATCAGTAAGACCGTCCGCGTCACCGGCACCGGCGAGGGCACGATCGCCGCGCCGCTGGAGGCGGTGGCCAAGGCCCATCCGGACCTGTCGATCGGCAGCTATCCGTTCTTCGCCCCGCCCGACGTCTACGGCGCCAGCCTGGTGATCCGCGGCCGCGATCCGGCCGAGGTCGATGTGGCGGTCGAGGAGTTAGTGGCCGCGCTGGAAAGTGTTGGCGTCAAGGGGATCGAGCGGGTGGCTGGGGCAGCCTAGGCCCGCAAGCGCGCTTCGAAAGCCTCGACCCAGCGACGCTGATCGTCGGTGTCGGGTACGGCGAGTCGGCGGGTTTCGGCGATGCGTGTGAAGGCGTCGGTCGCATGCAAGCCGAGCACTACCAGCACCAGCGCGGCGATCAGGGATGACCGTCCAATGCCGGCTCGGCAGTGAATGGCCACAGCGCCGTTATGCTGGGCGATGGCTTCGGCGAATTTTCGCGCGACATCGAAATCAGTGGGCGCACCGCGATCCGGAATAGGGAACGTCCAGAAACGTAGTCCAAGGTTTTCGCAGGCGGCCTGTTCCGCTTCGAGGCCCAACTCGTTCGTTTCATGGAGTTCCAGCAGGCTTACGACCACGGAGACGCCTTCGTCGCGCCAGTGCGAGACCTCGTCTTCAAGCCAGTCACCGGCACGAGGGCGGGCCATAATGGCCAGCCGAGGCGCGCCATCATGTGCGATCCAGTAGATGTCAGAGGCCAAGCAAGAGCTTTCCGGTAGAGCTGTCGAGACGTGTCACCTTCAGGCCACGTCGGCCGTCTCGTCCGGCTCGACCAGGGTCCTGGCGACGTTGAGGATCGCCTTGCGGCCCTTGGGCGTGGCCTGGCCATAGGCGCGCAGCAGGTCGATGGCGCCGGGTGTCGACAGGGCCGTCAGCATGGCCACGTCCTGCTCGGCCACGACGTCCTCGCCCACCAGGCTGCCGACCGTGGTCTGCAGCTTGGCGGCGATGCGCACCAGCATCGAGGCCGAGACCCGGTTGGTGCCCCGCTCGTATTTCTGAACCTGCTGGAAGGTCAGTCCCAGCACCTGGGCCAGTTCATCCTGGCTGATCTTCATGTGGCGTCGCTGAACCCGGATGCGGGTGCCCACCGCGACGTCGATAGGATCTGGACCCGTCGGCGTTTCCAAAAGCCGTCCCCCGCTGAAATGGCGATTTCAGAACTATCGGCTTGGCCTTGGCCGACCGCAATGCATTCTTGCACCGTATGCGGCGCGTCGGGCGCCGGCGACAAACGTTTTCGAGCGTGATGGACAGGCCTTCGACCCCTCCGGCGCCCAATATTCAGCTGCTCACTCAACGAGAGCGGGAAGCCCTGCGCTGGGTGGCCGAACACAGGTTGTCCAAAGAAATCGGCCCGCTGATGGGGGTTTCCAAGTCGCGCGCCGACGCCCTGGTCGAAAGCGCCTGCCGCAAGCTGGGCGTCAGCGGCCGGCGCGCCGCGGCCCGGGTGCTGGCCGCCCACGACCCCGCCCCGCCTTCCGCCGCCCGCGCGACCCCGAACGGCGGCCCTCCCGGCTATGGGACTGAATCCCACAGCGACTCAATGGGACTGTCGCTGGTCCCGCCAAAGCCGTCCGATGCCGTCTCGACATTCCGAGAGACGGACCAAGACCGTGAACATGAGCGTGGTGAACGACAACGAAGTGACCAGCCTGGGGGCGACCCGCCTGGGCCTGCTGGTGCGCCGGGCGCTGCAGCTCCGCGAGGCGGCGGTCCAGTTCGAGCACGACTGGCCGCGGCTGGCGAACCGGCCGCCGATGCCGGGCTTCGCCTGGACGGAGCTGGAGCGCCAGCTGCAGGACCTGGCCCCGGACGCCCTGTCGCCGATGGTCCGGGACCTGATCTCGGCGGTCCGCAAGGAGGCGGGCCCCAAGCCGCCGGAGATGGTGCTGCGCGAGATCCTGATCATCACGGCCACGTTGCTGGACGAGGCCTTTCACACGAAGTGGCACGAAGCCTGGGCGGAGGGTACGACCATGTCCTGAGCCCCGCCGTTCGCCTGCTGTTCGTCCTCGCCATCGCCGCCGCCTGCAGCCTGCTGATCGGCGGCCTCCTGGGGACCCGGCAAGTCGCCCATTTCTTCCAAGTCCTGCGCCACGGCTGAACCCTCGGGGCTGAAATCCTGCGACGGGCGCCGCGGCGCCCGTCATCAGCAACGCGCCCTCGGGCGCTGGGGGAGCACCATCACATGAAACGCCGCATCGTCGCCGAGCGACTGGCCAACCACCTGTTCACCACCGAGGAGGCCGTGGACACCACCCTGGCCCTGATGGGCGACCTGATCGCGGCCATGCCGCGGGCCCGCCTGGAGGCGGGCCTGGCCGCCCGCGTCGGCCAGCAGGCCGTCGACCGCGTGCTGGAAGCCGCCTCGGGCATGGCCAGCGCCCGCCGTTCGCTGATCGCCGCCCACGAGGCGCTGGCGGAAGCCAAGGACCAGGTCGGGCTGCGCCGGATCACCCTGGTCGGCGGCGGTGACAAGGCCGGCGACGTGCCGCGCACCGGCCACCTGCATGAGGTCAAGAGCGCCTGAGCCGCCGTCGGAGGCCTTGGCCCAGCCGCGATTCGTGAGACACATGTCGCTCCTGGCGCGGGGGCGGCATGTTTTTCTTTTCGAACTTCTTCTCGATCCTGCCGACCCAGATCGCCGCCATGGTCATGCTGGCGGTCTGCGCCCTGGCCCTGCTGGTCGGCCGACGCTTGGAGCGCGGCCTAGCCGTGGTCACCGTCGTGGCCTGGTTCCTCTCCGCCGCCGTCCAGTCCCCCGACCCCGCCGCGGTGCAGTGGGGGATCTTCACGGTCGACATCGTCTACCTGCTGGTCCTGATCGGACTGTGCTCTTTCGAGCGCCGGGTCTGGATCCTGTTCATGACCGCCTTCCAGCTGCTGGTGGTGCTGACCCACGTGGCCTTCCTGATCGACCACACCCTGATGCAGTGGGGCTTCTTCTCGGCCTACTACCTCTGGAGCGACGCCCAGCTGGCGGCGTTCGCGGTCGGCGTGGTCCAGGCGGGATGGGGGCGATGGAAGGCCCGGAAGGCCTGATGGTGCGGGCGGCCGGGATCGAACCGGCATAGCCTTGCGGCTGACAGATTTTAAGTCTGTTGCGTCTACCAGTTTCGCCACGCCCGCACGGGTCCGACGACCCCTACAGCAGGTCGATTCCGGCGTCGAGGCGCCTGATGTCGGGCGGGCGGTCGGAACGCCGTCGCACGTGAGGACTTCTCCACGCAGGAGGATCCCCCATGACCGACAAGAAGACCGACGACCTGGACGAGGCGCTCAAGGCCGATCCCAAGCCCAAGCTGGACGACCAGGGCGACATCGCCGCCGACGACGCCGGCGCCACCGCCATGGCCGAGCGCGTGACCCGGTCCGCCGGGGTGCAGGGCGACGAGAAAGACCGCTAGCCACCGACCGAGGCGCCCGCCTTCGCGGCGCCGGAGGTAAACGCGGCCGTTACGGCTCGACGCGCGGCCGACGCATGATAGCGTCGCCATCCTCGATCGTTCGAGGACGGGGAAAGGTGATCATGCAGCGTGAACTGGCCGCTCTGGCTTTCGTGGCGACGGCCTGCGCCGCGCCCCTGTTTCCCGTCACGGCCCAGGCCGCCGAGGTCGAGGTGGTGCGCGCCGCCCGGCTGCTGGACGTGGCCACCGGCAAGTATGTCGACCGGCCGCAGGTGGTGATCACCGACGGGCGGATCTCGGCGGTGGGCAAGGCGGGCGACGCGGTCCCGGCCGGGGCCACGGTGGTCGACCTGCCCGACGCCACCCTGCTGCCGGGCCTGATCGACATGCACGTGCACCTGGACAGCGTCGCCGAGATCGGCGGCTACAACGGCCTGCAATACAGCGACGCCTTCTGGAGCGTGGTCCAGACCGCCAACGCCAAGCGCACGCTGGAGGCCGGCTTCACGACCGTGCGCAATGTCGGGTCGGAAAACTTCGACGACGTGGGTCTGCGCGAGGCGATCGACGAGGGCTACGTGCCCGGTCCGCGCATCGTCACCGCCACCTACGCCATCGGCGCGACGGGCGGCCACTGCGACCAGACCTTCTTCCCGCCGTCGATGAACCAGAAGAGCCCCTACAACGTCGACAGCCCCGACGAGGGCCGCAAGGTGGTGCGCACGCTGAAGAAGTACGGCGCTCAGGTGATCAAGATCTGCGCGACGGGCGGGGTGTTCTCGCACGGCGACGAGCCGGGCCAGCAGCAGCTGACCCTGGCCGAGATGCAGGCGATCGTCGACGAGGCCCACATGGCCGGGCTGAAGGTCGCCGCCCACGCCCACGGCGCGGCCGGGATCAAGGACGCCATCCGCGCCGGGGTCGACACCATCGAGCACGCCAGCCTGGTCGACGACGAGGGGATCAAGCTTGCGGTCCAGAAGGGCGCCTACTTCTCGATGGACATCTACAACACCGACTACACCCAGGCCGAGGGCGCCCGGAACGGCGTGCTGGAGGACAACCTGCGCAAGGACCGCGACATCGGCGAGGTGCAGCGCGAGAACTTCCGCAAGGCCCTGAAGGCCGGGGTGAAGATGATCTACGGCACCGACGCCGGGGTCTATCCGCACGGGACCAACGGCAAGCAGTTCGCGGTCATGGTCCGCTACGGCGCGACGCCGCTGCAGGCGATCCAGGCCGCGACCCTGACCGCGGCCCAGGCCCTGGGCCGCGACAAGGACGTCGGCCAGGTGGCCGTCGGTCGCTACGGCGACCTGATCGGGGTGTTCGGCGACCCGCTGGAGGACATCACGACGCTGGAGGAGCCGGTGTTCGTGATGAAGGGCGGGGCGGTGGTCGTACGTCCCTAGATTGTCACGCTGCTACACAATGCCGCGGCGACCGCGGCGGGGAGTTAACGCCAAGGTTTTGTGGTGATGCTAGGCCAGTGTCCTGTCGTTCCTGGAGCCGCTGCGGACCATGAGGCTGACCTCCGCGCACCGCGCCTTCCGCCGCACCATGACCCTGATCGCGGGCGGCAATTCGCTGGGCACGGCGCTGCTGGCGATCGTCCAGGCGGTGGAGGCCGAGGACCCGAGCACCGTCTGCAGCATCCTGCTGCTGGACGCCGAGGGCGAGCACCTGCTGGTCGGCGCGGCCCCCGGTCTTCCCGATTTCTATAACCAGGCCATTCACGGCGTCCAGATCGGCCCGTCGGCCGGTTCGTGCGGCACGGCCGCCTTCACGGGGCGCCGGGTGATCGTCGAGGATATCCAGACCGATCCCCTGTGGCTTGACTACAAGGCGCTGGCCGCCGAGGCCGGCGTCGCCGCCTGCTGGTCCGAGCCGATCCGCAGCGCCAGCGGCAAGGTGGTCGGCACCTTCGCCCTCTATCACCGCCAGTTGGCCAGGCCGAGCGAGGACGACATAGCGTTCATCGAGGCGGCGGCGGAACTGGCCGCCATCGCCATCGACCGCCAACGGGCCGAGGACACTCTGATCGCCAGCGAGGCCCGCGCCCTGCGCGCCGCCCAGAGCGCCCTGGAGACGGCCAGCAACCTCACGACCTTCTTCGAGGTGTCGCTGGACATGCTGTGCATCCGCGACCTGGAGGGACGGTTCGTCAAGCTGAGTCGGGCCTGGGAGACGGTGCTGGGCTATTCGGTCGAGGAACTGCTGGGCGCGCCGCTGCTGCCCCTGTTGCATCCCGACGACGTCGCCGCCACCCAGGCGCACATGGCCCTGGCCAACGACTCGGGGGAGGTGGCCGGATTCGTGAACCGCTATCGCCGCCGCGATGGCGAGTATCGCCAGCTGGAATGGCGCGCGCGGCGGTCGGGCGAGCTGATCTTCGGCGTGGCCCGCGACGTCACCGAGCGGTTGCGCGACGAGGCCGAGATGGCCGCGGCCCGCCGCGCCGCCGAAGCCGCCAACCAGGCCAAGAGCGACTTCCTGGCCAATATGAGCCATGAGATCCGCACGCCGCTGAACGGCGTCATCGGCATCGCCGCGACGCTGAGCGACACGCCGCTGACCCCCGCCCAGCGCGAGATGGTCGACCTGATCCGCTGCTCCGGCGCCACGCTGGAGCGCCTGGTCTCCGACATCCTCGACGTCTCCAAGATCGAGGCGGGCCAGATGACCATCGAGACCGGCGTTTTCGACCTCGACGCCGCCATCGACGGCCCGCTGGACGTCACCCGCCTGCGCGCCGAGGACAAGGGCCTGGCCTTCCGGATCGAGCGCGGTGAGGACGCCCGCGGGACCTTCCTGGGCGACAGCGTCCGCATCGGCCAGGTGCTGGGCAACCTGCTGTCCAACGCCCTGAAGTTCACCGACCGGGGCGAGATCGTCGCCCGGATCGAGGTCGAGGCCGAGGGGGACCAGACGGTCGACGGCCAGACGGGCGTACGCCTGGTCCTGGAGGTCGAGGACACGGGCGTCGGCTTCGACGCGGCGCAGGGCGAGATGATCTTCCAGCGCTTCAGCCAAGCCGACTCGACGATCACCCGGCGCTTCGGCGGCACGGGCCTGGGCCTGGCGATCAGCAGGACCCTGGTCGAGATGATGGGCGGGGAGATCTCGGCCCGGTCGCGGCCGGGGAGCGGCAGCCTGTTCCGGGTGGTTCTGCCGCTGCAGCGGATCGAGGCCGCGGACCTCGCCCTGGCCGGCGAAGCCGGGGCCGGCCCGGCGCCGGCCGCCAGGCCCGAGGGGCTCCGCGTGCTGCTGGCCGAGGACCACCCTGTCAACCAGAAGGTCGTGCAGCTAATCCTGGAGCCGCATGGGGTCGAGGTCACTGTCGTCGACAACGGCGCCCTTGCCGTCGAAGCGTTCAGGACGGGCGGCTATGACCTGGTGCTGATGGACATGCAGATGCCGGTCATGGACGGCCTGGCCGCCACCCGGGCCATCCGGCGGCTGGAACAGCATGACCCCGCGGGCGCACCGATCCCGATCATCATGCTCAGCGCCAACGCCATGGCCCATCACCGCCAGGACGCCCTGCTGGCCGGCGCCGACCTGCACCTGGCCAAGCCGGTCACCGCGGCCGACCTGATCGGCGGAATTGGCCAGGCGCTGGACGAACGCGAGCGTCGCGCGGGCTGAAAACGGGCGGTCCGGCTTCACCTTTGGCCCGGCAGCGCCTAAATCGTGCGGCTCGCGGCGTTCGCGCCGACCGACCCTCCGCTCAAGGCCGCGCCGTGATCACCTTCGAAGACGTCTCCAAGACCTATGCCGGGCCTGGCGGGCAGGCGGGCGACCGCGCCGCCCTGGCGGGGGTCAGCCTGTCGGTCGCGCCGGGCGAGGTGTTCGGGGTGATTGGGGCCTCGGGGGCGGGCAAGTCCACCCTGATCCGGCTGATCAACGGCCTGGAGACGCCGTCGGGCGGCAAGGTGATCGTCGACGGCGACGACGTGGCGGCCTTGGGCGTGGAAGGGCTGAGGTCCTTGCGCCGCCGGGTCGGCATGATCTTCCAGCACTTCAACCTGCTGTCGTCCAAGACCGTGGCCGGCAACGTCGCCTTCCCGCTGAAGCTGGCCGGCCGTCCGGACGCCGAGGTCAAGGCGCGCACCGCCGAGCTGCTGGCGCGGGTGGGGCTGAGCGACTTCGCCGGCAAGTATCCGGCCCAGCTGTCCGGCGGTCAGAAGCAGCGGGTCGGCATCGCCCGGGCCCTGGCCACCGGGCCCAAGGTGCTGCTGTGCGACGAGGCCACCAGCGCTCTGGATCCGGAGACCACCGAACAGATCCTGGAGCTGGTCTCGGGCCTCAATCGCGAGCTGGGCCTGACGATCGTGCTGATCACCCACGAGATGGACGTGGTGCGCCGGGTCTGCGACCGGGTGGCGGTGCTGGAGGCCGGCAAGGTCGTCGAGACCGGCCTCGTCGAGCAGGTGTTCCTGCATCCGGCCAGCGCCACGGCGCGGCGGTTCGTGATGGAGGCGGACGGTGTTCCCGGCGAGTCCGGCGCCGCGGTCGACGGCCGCGTTGTGCGCCTGACCTTCCGCGGCGAGGCGACCTACAGGCCGATCCTGGGCGCGGTGGCCCGCGAGACCGGGGTCGACTATTCGATCCTGGGCGGGCGCATCCACCGCCTGCGCGAGACCCCCTACGGCCAGCTGACCCTGTCCCTGACCGGGGGCGACGTCGAGGCCGCCATCGCCCGGTTCCAGGCCGACGGCGTCCGGGTCGACCTGGTCGCGGAGGCCGGCCGATGAACAGCGCCCTGAGCAACATCGACTGGTCCGAGATCGGCCAGGCGACCATCGACACGCTGTCCATGCTGGGCGGCTCGATGGTGCTGACCGTGATCCTGGGCCTGCCGCTGGGCGTGATCCTGTTCTTGACGGGACCGGGCCAGATGCTGCGAAACCGGCTGGCCAACGGCGTGCTGTCGCTGGTGATCAACATCCTGCGCTCGGTGCCGTTCGTGATCCTGCTGATCGTGATGATCCCGCTGACCGTGGCCTTGGTCGGCACCTCGCTGGGCGTGGCGGGGGCGATCCCGCCGCTAGTGGTCGGCGCCGCGCCGTTCTTCGCCCGCCTGGTGGAGACCGCCCTGCGCGAGGTGGACAAGGGCGTGATCGAGGCCAGCTTCGCCATGGGCGCCAAGCGCCGGCAGGTGGTGCTGGGCGCCCTGCTGCCAGAGGCCATGCCGGGCCTGATCGCCGCGGCGACGGTGACGGCCATCGCCCTGGTGTCCTACACCGCCATGGCCGGCGTGGTCGGCGCGGGCGGCCTGGGCGACCTGGCCATCCGCTTCGGCTACCAGCGCTTTCAGACCGACGTGATGGTGGTGACCGTGGTGCTGCTGCTGGTGCTGGTCCAGGCGCTGCAGATGGTCGGCGACGCGGTGGTGCGCCGCGTCTCGCACCGGTAGCGCCCTGCGTCCTTCGAGGCCCGCTGCGCGGGCGCCTCAGGATGAGGACCTTTGTGCTGGCTTCCTCATCCTGAGGTGCGAGGCGCAGCCGAGCCTCGAAGGACGCAAGGCGTTCCCATTGCGCCGGGCGATGGCTAGAACGCGTCCATGACCGACAACGACATCCCCATCCTCTCCGCCCCGCCGCCCGAGCACTGGGACGAAAGCTTCGCCCGGGGCCTGGTCGGCAAGACCATGCTGGTGAACCTGACGTTCCTGGACGCCGACGGCGAGCTGGAGGGGCGCGAGGCCTTCTACGGCGTGGTGATCACCGCCGACGCGGAGGCGGGGATCCTGCTCGACCTGCTGGGCCCGCAGGACGGCGACACCACCACCCTGCCGCCCCAGACCTCGAACATCCGGGCCGCAGAGCCCGGGCTCTATCCGCTGACCGACGGCGAGACGGTGGAGAACCCGGACTTCCTGTCCAACTGGACCATCCATGGGCCGGAAGAGCCGGCGAACGACGAGGAGTGAACCCTCTCCCTCTGGGAGAGTCTTCTTAAGCCTGGTCGAACGGGAACGGCAGCCGGCCGGCCTTGAACAGGATCAGCGGGTTCTCGTCGTAATCGCCCATCTCGACGTCGGCCGAGGCGGCGAAGGCGACGACGCCTTCGCGCAGGGGCGCCAGGCGCTCGGCTTTGCGGCGGGCTTCCTCGGCGTCCTTGCAGCCGACCTGCTGCTCGGCCTTCAGCCCCTTGCCGCGGCCGGCCTTGTAGGCTTGGACGATGTAGACGGTTTCTCTGGCCATCCCTATCCAGGCGACCGGTTCGCCGCCGGGGTCAAGGCGCGGCGGAAAACCATCCCAAGGCAAATGGTTCAAGACTCTGCGCACCGGTTCAGGAAAACTGATTTCCCGACCCGCCGGGAAGCGGGCAATACCCGACCCGTCCAGTCGTCTTAACGGAGCCGTTCATGCTCGCCCGCCGCGCCCTTCTCGCCAGCCTCGCCGTCCTGTCCCTCGCGGCCTGCGGCCAGAAGCCCGCCGCCAGCGGCGCCGGCGACACCCTGACCGTGGCCGCCACCGCCGTGCCCCATGCCGAGGTGCTGGAGTTCATCAAGCCGAAGCTGGCGGCGCAGGGGCTGAAGATCGACATCAAGGTCTTCAACGACTACGTCCAGCCCAACATCCAGGTGGCCGAGAAGCGCCTGGACGTGAACTACTTCCAGACCCTGCCGTACCTGGAGACCTTCAACGCCGACAAGGGCACCACCCTGATCCCGGTGATCGGCGTGCACATCGAGCCGCTGGGCGCCTATTCGCGCAAGGTCAAGGCGATCGGCGCGCTGCCTGACGGCGCCGTCGTGGCCATCCCCAACGAGGGCAGCAACGAGGGCCGGGCCCTGCTGCTGCTGGCCCGCAACGGCGTGATCACCCTGGGCGACCCCAACAAGGCGCTGTCGACCCTCAAGGACATCACCGCCAACCCCAAGAACCTGAAGTTCAAGGAACTGGAAGGTGCGACCCTGCCGCGCGTGCTCGACCAGGTCGACCTGGCGGTGATCAACACCAACTACGCCCTCGACGCCAAGCTGGACCCGTCCAAGGACGCCCTGCTGATCGAGGACAAGAACAGCCCCTATGTGAACTACCTGGTCGGCCGCCCGGACAACAAGGACGATCCCCGCGTCCAGAAGCTGGCCAAGGCCCTGACCTCGCCCGAGGTGAAGGCGTTCATGGAGCAGAAGTACCGCGGCGCGGTGGTGCCGGCGTTCTAGGGCGTCACTTCGGCCGGCTGAAGCGCGCCGGTCGACGGATCCACCCGGAGCAGCACGGGCCGGTCCAGGCCGCTGTGGGGATCAATCACCGACATCACCAGCGGCGTGGCCCTCATCACGGCCACCGAGGCTCCTTGCGGCGTGAAGACCTCCTGTTCGGGATAGCGCGCCACGAGCATGGTGTTGAGCCGGCGGACCTCGTCGGAGTCGGTGACCTCGACGGCCTTGGCCGCCAGGGATAAGCCGCGAAGATCGGGGCCGTCGCCGTCGTGCCGCCCGATCGCGATCGAGATCCGGGGATCTCGCTGCATGTTGGCGAGCTTCTGTCCGTCGCGGGCGATGGCGAAATACAGCGTCAGGCCGTCATACATGTAGCCGACCAAGGTCGCCTGCGGCCAGCCGTCAGGGCGCAGGGTGGCCACGGCCATGACGCGGTTTTCCGAGAGGATCCTCAGCACGGTTTCCTTGAGGGCTTCGGCGTTGATATCTGTCGATTGCATTGGCGTCTCCTGGCCGCTCGCCGACAGCGTCCCTGTGCGGGGGCCGCGTAGACCTTGGCGAAGACGGAGCGCGCCAGGGTAGCACGAATGCCGGTCGCCCGTTGGCTCTTGCCAAATCGCGTCCTGGCCTCGCCTGACATTTCACACTACATATCAGGGCGCGATGACCTTCGGAGCCCCGCCTTGCGACAGTTGATGGCCCCTGACGACGCCCTGGCCGGCGGCCAAACCGCTGGCGGCCGCGAGCGGATGCTGGTGCTGGACGTCTGTTCGTCCTCGGGGCTGGAGGACTGGTCGCCCGATCTGCAGAAGGCCAAGGTCTACGAGCGCATCCTGCTGGACCTGATCCTGGGGCGCCTGGCGCCGGGCGCGCGGTTGGACGAGCAGTCGCTGGCGGCGCGCTACGACGCGGGCCTGGCCGGGGTGCGCGACGCCCTGGGGCGCCTGGCCCTGGAAGGGCTGGTGATCCGCCGCGCCCGTTSGGGCACCACCGTCGCGCCGCTGGACCTTGTCGAACTGCGCCAGGGCTACGAGGCCCGGGCCCTGATCGAGCCGCATTGCGCGAGCCTGGCCGCCAAGCACGCCAGCAAGGCCGAGGCCGACGGCATCCGCGCGGCCTTCGACGGCGGCGAGCAGGCCGCGCGCGACCGCGACCTGCCGGCCCTGGTGGCCATGGACCAGCGCTTCCACGCCGCCGTGGCCCGGGCTGGCGGCAACATGGCCTTGGCCCGCATCCTCATCCCCCTGCAGCACAAGGCCGCCCGCTACTGGGTGTTCTCGTTCGGCGCGGCCACCGAGGCCGAACTGATCGCCGACGTCGAGCAGCATCGCGCCGTGGCCGAGGTGATCGCCCGCGGCGATGTGGAGGGCGCCCGACTGGCCATGATGCGCGTGCTCAACATCATGCCCGAGGCGACCCGGCCGATGGTCCAGGGCTAGGCTACGATGGGAGCAGGCGCATGCGCCCGCTCCCATCGGTATCCGCCGCCATGGTTTTCCTAATCGCGCCTTTAATATAATTCTTTCTGAAATGTCAGATAACGTTTTGACGAACGTTGCGTAAGGTCGCAATGGCTAGCTTCACCGCCTTCCTGCGGCGGACCTGGAGCTCTGACGATGTCGATCCGCGCTTGCCTGCTCGCCTCCGCCATGGCTGTCGGCGTTCTTGCTTCGGGCCAGGCCTTTGCGCGGGACGGGGCGGGGGAGGCTCCCCAGGCCGACGCCGTCGATGCGGTGATCGTCCTGGCGCGCGACAAGGCCGGCCTGCTGGAGAAGCGGCCCAGCACCACGGTGTTCGGCCTGGAGAAGCCGCTGCTGGAGACGCCGCGCTCTGCCAGCTTCGTCAGCGACACCACCCTGACCCGCTACGGCATCGAGACGCTCGACGGCCTGACCGCCGTCTCGCCGGGAACCTACACGGCCAGCTTCTACGGCGTGCCGGGCGCCCTCAACATTCGCGGCACCCTGGCCGAGAACTATTTCCGCGGCTTCAAGCGGGTCGAGAACCGCGGCACCTATTCGACGCCGATCGGCGGGGCGGCCCAGATCGAGATCGTGCGCGGCCCCCCGACGCCGATCTACGGCGCGGGCAAGGTCGGCGGCCTGCTGAACTTCATTCCCAAGTCCGCCCGGGACGAGGGGCGGTTCCTGACCAACCCCAAGGGCGAGATCACCGCCACGTTCGGGGCCTATGACAAGAAGAACCTGACCGGCCAGGTCGCCCTGCCGGTCAGGCTGGCGGCGGCCGATGGCGGGATCTACGCCTATGGCGAGATCGACGATTCCAAGAGCTTCTATCGCGGCCTGCATCCCAAGCGGCAACTGGCGGAGGTGTCGGCGGACTTCGACTTGAACAACGGCTGGAGCACGGCCTTCGGCGGCATGGTCTACCACTCGACCGGCGACATCCAGACGCCGGGCTGGAACCGCCTGACCCAGGACCTGATCGACCACGGGACCTATGTCACCGGCCGCGACACCAGCCTGGTCGACGCGGACGGCAACGGCCGGATCACGCCCGGCGAGGTGGGCTTCTACCCGTTCGGCAGCGCGCTCTACATCCCCTATTTCGGAGCGCCGGCCAGCGACGCCAACCACACGCTGGACACGGGCCTAGGGACCACGAAGCTCGACCCGCGCACCGTCTATGTCAGCGCCGCCGACTTTTCCAAGACCTGGACCAACACGCTCTATTTCGACCTGGCCAAGCGGTTCGACGACGACAGCGTGCTGAAGCTGCAGTTGTTCTATGACGACCAGGACAACAAGCGCTTCGTCTCGTACGGCTATCCCGCCTGGTTCAAGAGCTCGGTCTGGGAGGCGCGGGCCAGCTACGCCTTCAAGCGCGAGTTCGGGGCGGTCAGCGCCAGCACGATCGTCGGCGCGAGTTATCGCGAATTCCAGGGCCGCCGGCGCGAGAGCTTCAACAGCGGCCTGATCGCCATCGACCGCCGCGACATCTCGGTCGGCGCCCAGCCCAACGACATCATCGACAGCCCGTTCAGCCGCGAGCCGGCCGGCGTCCAGGGCCTGGACTGGGAGAACGACAATCGGGGTACGTGGAGCCAGACGGGGCTGTTTTTCACCAGCGACGTCAAGCTGACGCCCCGCCTGACCCTGACCCTGGGCGGTCGCTATGATTGGTACGACGTGGCCGCGCACGACACCGGCGTCCTGCCCTTCACCGTCACGGGCCGCCAGACCGACGACCGGGGGAAGGGGACCTACGGCGCCAGCCTGACCTATCAGACGCCCGTCGGCCTGATGCCTTATATCAGCTACGCCAAGGCTTCGGCGCTCGAGGTCAGCCAGGCCGGCGAGATCGCCCCGGGCCTGGTCGCCGACGGTTCGTGGCTGTCGGACAGCGACCTGGCCGAGGCCGGCGTCAAGTTCCAGCTGCTGCGCGGAACCCTGGTCGGCTCGCTGGCGGCCTACCGCCAGAACCGCACCCAGCTGTCGGGCCTGACGTCCGTCGTCCAGGGCACGCGCGCCAAGGGTGTCGAGCTGGAGGTCCGCTGGCTGGCCTCGGAGCACTTCAGCTTCACCGCCACGGGCAACGCCCAGCACACCACGGTCAAGGGGCCGGACACCTCGTTCCAGTACATCCCCGCCTATACCGCGGGCGTGCCCGGGGCCCAGGGCTATGGCGGCAGCTATGTCGTCTGGACGTTCAGCGGCCTGCCGGGGCGCGGCGGCGACTACGACTACACGCTGATCCCCAAGTCGGTGGTCAGCCTCTACGGCGCCTATACCAGCGACCAGCACGACTGGGGTCAGGCCGGGGCGACCCTGGGCGTCACCCACGTGACCAAGACCTCGGGCACGGTGCAGGATGCGGTGACCTATCCCGCCTACGCCGTGGTCAACGCGTCGGCCTATCTGACGCGCGGGCCGTACACCGCCGAGCTCAACATCGATAATCTGTTCGACGAGCTCTATTTCACCCCGGACGCCGACACCTATGCCAATCTCGGGGCCTTGCCCGGCAAGGGGCGGGAATGGCGCGTGACCCTGAAGCGGACGTTCTGATGACCTCCACCCCATTTCGGCCCTGGCTTCTGGTCGGCGTGTTCAGCCTGCTGCTGTTCCTGATCACGGCGGCGACCTATTCGTCGCTGGGCGTGGTGATCCCGGCCATGGTTCCGGAACTGGGCTGGAGCTGGGAGCACGCCTTCCTCGGATTCACGATCCTGGGGGTGTTCACCGGCCTGTCGTCCTGGCTGCCCGCCCTGCTGATCCGGCGAATGGGCGTGAGGGGGACGGTCCTGGCCGGTGTGGCGGTGATGGCGGGCGGGCTGTTCTGCCTGTCGCGGGTTCACGCCCTGCCGATCTACTACGTCGGGACGGCCCTGTGCGGGATCGGCTTCCAGATGGCCGCCCTGATCCCCGGCACCCACGTGCTGTCGGCGATCTTCAAGGAGCGGGCCCTGCCGTTCGGGATCTATTTCACCTTCGGCGCCCTGGGCGGGGTGGCCGGGCCGTGGATGGTGGTGAGCGCCCTGTCGGCGACCCACAACGACTGGCGGCTCTACTGGGTGCTGCAGGCGATCGCGGTGGGCCTGGTCGGCCTGGTCTGCGCGGTCGCCGTGGGCGGGCCGCACTGGCTGGAGCAGGCCGGGGCGGCCCTGGACCGGGAGTTGGACGCCCAGGCCGCGGCGGGCGAGACGCCCAGCCACGTCTACCATACCGACCACGAATGGAGTGTCCGCGACGCGGTGCGCACGCCCCAGTTCTACGTGCTGCTGGCCGCCTATTTCAGCCACCTGCTGGCGGGAATCAGCGCCGCCAGCCTGACCCAGGCCCACCTGACGCAGATGGGCGTCGCCGGGGCGGTGGCGGCGGGCATGCTCAGCCTGGAAGGCGGCATGCAGGTGGTCGCGCGGCTGGGCGGCGGCGCGATCGGCGACCGGCTCGATCCGCGCTGGCTGCTGGTGTTCGCCCAGGGGCTGCTGGTGGTCGGGTTGCTGGCCCTGTCGCGGGCGACGACGCCGCTGCTGCTGACGCTGTACGCGGTCGGGGTGGGGATCGGCTTTGGCCTGACGGTGCTGGCCGTGAGCCTGCTGCTGCTGAACTATTTCGGACGCCGCAACAATGTCGAGCTGTTCTCCCTGACCTGCCTGATCGGGGCGGTGTCGGCGGCGGGGCCGTTCATCGGCGGCGCGATCCGCGATCGGGTCGGTTCATTCACCCCGGCGTTCCAGCTGTTCGCCGCCCTGACCGCGGTAGTGTTCCTGGCGGCGCTGTTCATGCGGCCGCCGCGGCCGAAGGCCGTCGCCTGATCCACCGGCAAAGAAAAAGCCGCCCCGACCGAAGTCGGGGCGGCTTCATCAGATCGTGTCGAGACGCTTAGAACGCGACCTTCAGCGAGGCGGTGACCGCCGCGTGATAGATCGAGCCGTAGTCGCTCTTGTTGGTGTCCGAGTAGCGGATGTCGGCGCTGACGTGGTCGGTGATCGCGGCGGTGACGCCGGCGTTCCAGGTCACGTAGCTGTCGGTCGCGCCGCCGAAGTAGGTCGAGGCGTCGACTTCCTGACGGCCGACGGCGCCGCTCAGGGTCAGCTTCTCGCCGACCGGGGCCGAGCCGTTCAGTTCATAGTACAGCGCTTCGCCGCCGTCGCCCGGGAATTCCGGCGAGTAGTAGACGGCCGCGCCGACGGTGGCCGGGCCGACGGCGGTCGAGGCCGCGGCCTTGACTTCGGTATAGCTGTACGAGCCCGGAGCGCCGTTCTTGTCCTTGGTGTAGCCGTAGTAGATCACGCCCAGGTCGAGGTTGAAGGCGCCGACGGTCGGCTTCACACCGGCGTAGACGTCGATTTCCTGGTCGGGGTTCGGGGTGCCGAAGTCGACGTTCGACGTCCAGACGCCCGCATAGCCGATGCCGTAGGTGGCGTCGACGCCGCCGAACACCTGGCCCTTGGTGTTGGTGTTGCTGACGCCGCGGAAGATGTAGTCGCTGGCCACGCCGACGTTGTACGACAGCTTCAAGCCGCTTTCGTCCTGCGCCATCGCGGCGCCGCCCATGGCGACCGAAGCAGCAGCGGCGACCAGCGCCAGTTTCAGAAACTTCATGTGTCTATCCCCTTTTATTCTGTTTTGTCGGCGGGAGGGTATGGAGCCCTCGCCGATCAGCGACGCCTGCAAGCGCGTTGAACACGACAGCAGTAGTTGTCGGCCAAGCCTTTGTTGCAATCTTGCTGGTCAAATCACCAGCAGAAAGCATGCCGCAGGCACAAAGTTTGGGCGGAGTGTGACGATTTTGCTTCAGAAGTGGCGTCGGGCGCCACAGTGTCAAAAGAACGATTGTTTCGGCTTTACCTGCGGCTTTAGCGCATCGCCAGACTCGCTCCGCCCAGGTGCAGGCCGGCGTCGACCAGCAGGGTCTCGCCGGTGACGTGGCGCGAGGCGGGCGAGGCCAGGAACACGGCGGCGCCGGCGATGTCCTCCGCGGTGGAGGCGACCTTCAGCGGCGTCGCGGCGGCCGATCGGGCGCGCAAGCGGTCGGTGCGCTCCTCGTCCATGACCTTGCTGAACCACGGGGTGTCGATGAAGCCCGGACAGACGGCGTTGACCCGGATACGCGGGGCCAGCGCCCGGGCCAGCGACAAGGTCATGGTCGTCAGGGCGCCCTTGGACGCGGCGTAGGGCACCGATGAACCGTTACCCACCACCCCGGCGATCGAGGCGGTGTTGACCACGGCGCCCGGCTGCGGCGCGGCTTCCAGCAGGCTGCGGGCCGCGCGGACCATCTGGAAGGCGCCGACCACGTTGACCGCGTAGAGCCGCAGGAAGTCCTCGGCGTCGACCGCGTCGAGGTCGGCGTGGTCGGGGGCGAACTTGGTGATCCCGGCGTTGTTGAACAGGGCGTCGATCCGGCCCGAGCCCGCCGCCGCCTCGGCGATCCGGCGGCAGTCGGCGTCCTGGGCCACGTCGCCCTGCACCAGGACGGCCTTGGAGCCCTCGGCCTCGACCAGGCGGGCGGTCTCCTCGGCCTCCTCCGAGCTGCGGGCGAAATTGACCACGACCAGGCCGGCGCCGCGCCGCGCGGTCTCGACCGCCATGGCCCGGCCCAGGCCCGTGGAGGCCCCGGTGACCACCACCGTGAAGCCGTCGAAATCGCGTCCGTTCATCGCCTGTTTCCGTCCCAACATCTGTTTGACGCCACGATAGCGACGCCGCGCGTGCTTGTCTCGCGCGGGCGCGGGGCCTAGATGACCGCCCATGACCGAACTTCATGTGACCCAGCTGGGCCAGGTGGTCGAGCCCGCCGCCAGCCCCGACCAGGCCGTCCTCGAGCGCGTGCCCAATCCGCAGAGCGACGTGACCTACCTGGCGCGCTTCGTGGCTCCCGAATTCACCTCGCTGTGCCCGGTGACCGGCCAGCCCGACTTCGCGCACCTGGTGATCGACTACGCGCCGGGCGACTGGCTGATCGAGAGCAAGTCGCTGAAGCTGTACCTGACCAGCTTCCGCAACCACGGCTCGTTCCACGAGGACTGCACGGTCAAGATCGGCCGCAAGATCGTCGAGATCGCGGCCCCGCGCTGGCTGCGCATCGGCGGCTACTGGTACCCGCGCGGCGGCATTCCGATCGACGTGTTCTGGCAGACCGGTCCGGCGCCGGAGGGTTTGTGGGTCCCCGACCAGGGCGTGGCGGCCTATCGCGGCCGGGGCTGAGCCCCGGCGCTTCGGCCCTCGCCCGCCTCCTGGGCCAGCCTACTGGATCGAGGCCGTGGTCAGTCGCGAAGCCCGGCGGGACTCACCAAACCGCACGGTGAAGGCGAACGTCCGTCCCTCGGGCGAGCCGCCGTCAACGGCTTTGACCCGGGTTCCGCTCATCAGGCGATGGGCGGAAGCGGCAAGGGTGGCGTCGCCGCGCTCCAGGCTCACGCAATCCACGCGACCGTTGCGGCGCGCCGTGCAGGTCAGATGGACGTCCGGCGTCCACGCGCCGACCTTGGCCGGGAACAGGGGGGCCGCCCTTTCCAGGTCGTACCGCGTCGGCGCGTCCGCCCAGGTCAGGCCGACCTCATCGAGCGTTGCGGCGGGTTGAGACGTCCCGGAGAGGGCGAGAGCGGCGAAAAGCGCGGCGAGCATCATCGAGCGTCAACTCCAAATGACAACGCCAGATAGAGTGTTGTAGGGCGCTTCGCCGCGCAAGGCTTTTCCTAGCGCGGTGACGGCGCCGGCTGCTGCGCCGGCGGCGGCGTGGGGACCGCCGGCGGCCGCTGGCCGGGGGGCTGGACGGGGCGCGAAGGGCCGATCAGCTTGCGGAAGCTGATGCGCACGGTCCGGCCGATCGGGTCGCGAAAGTCCGGCTGGTAGGCCTGGGGCGTCAGGCCCAGGCGGTCGTGCACGTCCTGGCGGGTGTCGAACAGGTTCTGGGCCTGCAGCTGCACCCGCGAGCCGCGCAGCCACGGGTGAGCGCGCAGCAGGTCCGGGCGCGACGACAGGTCGGCGAACAGGTTCAGGCTGAACGTCGACTGGTCGCTGAAGAACAGGTCCTGCTGGGTGGTCGCGCCGTTCAGGCGATAGCCGCTGCGCCAGCTGCCGTTCAGGAACGCGCCCATGCCGCTCTTGAAGACGCCGACCTGCAACTGGACCTCGTGCTCGGGCCCGGCGCCCGAGCCGCCGTCCAGGCGGTCGATGACCGGCAGGCCGTCGCGGATGGTCACCTCGTCCTTCAGTTTCCAGGTGTGGTAGAGCGAGACCTGGAATTGCCCCTGGCCGGGGCGCGGGCCGCCACGGAAACCGCCGCCGCCGCCACGGAAACCGCCGCCGCCGCCACGGAAACCGCCGCCTCCGCCGCTTCCGCCCGCGCCTGGGCCTCCACCGGGACCGCCGTCGGGTCCACGGCCGCCGTCAGGCCCGCGGCCGCCGCCGCCGGGCGGTCCGCCGCCGAAGCCCGGCAGGCCGGCGCGCGGCTTGCCGAACGGCCGTGACAGGTTGAACCCCCACCGAATCTGTTCCTGCTCCGACTTGGCGTAGTTCACCGGACGCGAGTCGACCGAGATCAGCCGGCCGTTGGCGTCGCGGACGATCCGATCGGGGAAGGCCTGCTCGATGTCGGCGGTGATGGCTGGGAAGCTATTGATCGAGTCGTCGATCCGCGTGGCCGTGTAGTTGGCGCTGATCTGCAGGTTGGTCTTGGCGTCCTTGGGCAGCGGCCGGATGTTGACGCTCAGCTTCATCACCTGGCGGCTGTCGGACACCAGGTTCGGATTGCCGCCCTCGACCCGCGTCGCCAGCACCGACTGACCGGTCCTGAAGTCGTAGATCGAGACGTTCGGCGTCGACAGGATCGGGTCGTTCAGCTGCGACGGCGTAGGGGCGCCGTCCTCGCTGGTGTAGCTGACCAGGAAGCTGAGCGGATTGATCGGCGACCAGTTGGCGCCGGCGCCCAGGGTGGTCAGTCCGCCGAAGTCCGACAGCTGCTCGTACTGGCCGTTGAAGTTGATCGATAGGTCGCCCAGCGCCGGCAGCACGCCCTTGTCGCGGTCGGCGATCGGCACGTTGAGACTGCCCTGCAGGTTGCCGCTGGTGCGCGAGATGTCGCGGTCGACCGCTGTCCCCCGGCGCACGCTGCGCGAGTCCAGCGTCTGGGTGTCGGCGCCGACCTTGAACGTGGTCGAGACGCCGCCGGCCGGGGCCTGCAGCAGGTTGCCGACGAACACCACCTCGGCGTTGGCGGTGTTCGAGGTCGACTTGGCGGTGTCGGGCGAGACCCGGGCCAGCAGGTTGGAGGGGATGTTGCCGAACGGGTTGACCGCCGGGTCGCCGGCGGCGACGGCGGCGATGAACGCCGCCGCGTCCAGGCCGCGGCCGGTGGTGGTGTCGCTGGTCGAATAGACGTAGCCGCCGGTGGCGCTCCAGCGCCAGTCCTTGATCCGGCCGTTGGCCGCGGCCGACACCGTCGCCTTCTGGGTGTCGACCTTGCGGGTCATCGAGACGTAGTCGTCGGCGTAGCGATAGAGCTCGACGTTCTGGCTGAACGGCGAGAACGGGCTGCCGGCCGGCACGACCACGTGGACGTCGGGATCGTCGGGGTCCTTCGGCAGGCCGCGGAGGCCGGGCAGGCCCAGATAGCTGAGTGTGCTGCTGTCGTCGAAGCCGCCGCTGATCGTGACCATGGAGGACTTGCCCAGCGGGCGGGTGACCGCGCCGGTCAGGCTGGCGGTGGTGCTCCGGGGCGCCAGGCTGCGCCAAGCGGTCAGGTCGTCGCTGGCGGCGGTCCCGGCGCCGGTCGCGAAATCGGCCAGGGTGGGCCGGCCGCCGAGGGCCGAGGTCGGCACGGGCGCGACGGTGACCGGCGCGCCGACCAGGGCGGTCAGGTTCGGGTCGATCGGCGTCACGCCCCGGGTGGGCTTGCCGGTCAACGGGTCGAGCTGGGGCATGCCCGTGACGTTGCCGGTCAGGTCGTAGGGCTGGCCCGACGGCGTGCGCACGATGTTCCGGTCGTCCTCCAACAGGGCGGTGTCGTGCGTGACCTTGCCGTTGAACAGCCAGCGATTGTCGCCCTGGACCCGGAAGAAGGTGCTCTGCAGGTCGGTCGAGGTGCGGTCGCCGGCGGTCGGGACCTTGACCCCCGCCTCGGTGGTCAGGGCGCGGAAGCGGCGGCGCAGGACGATGTTCACCACCCGCTGGTCGGCGCGGTAGCCATAGGTCAGCGACACTTCCTCGGGCAGGATCTCGAAGCGCTCGATGGCTTCGGGCGGGATGTCGCGGATCTCCTGGAAGCCCGAGATGCGGCGGCCGTTGACCAGCATCACCGGCTGGCCGTCGCCGCGGCTCTGGCTGGTGCGCAGCTGTGGCTCCAGGAAGGCCATCAGCTCCGAAATGCTGCCGGCCCCGTAGGCGCGGATCTGGGCCGGGTTCAGGGTCAGTTCGGGCTTGATGTCGCCCTCGACCGAGCCGCGCGGCTTGCCGGCCACCACCTCCACCGCGTCGACCTCGGCGGCGTACGGGTCCGCGTCGGCCCGCGCGGCCTGTTGCGGCGTCTGCTGCACCTGGGTTGCAGGTTCCTGCTGCGCGGGCGCGGCTTCGGGCGCGCCGTCAAGGGCGGCGGCCATGCCAAGAATCAGGAGAGAGAGCGTCATAAACCCCGTCGGCCGTAAAAAATTGGTCGGCGTGTAGGTACGCAGACATCGTCGAGCTTGGCCTTAGGCAACGCAAGGCCACATCACAAGTTACCGATGCTTAAGGTCGATTTGATGCAGGACTGTTACACAAGATGTCGCGCCTGATGCACGGCGAAGCCTGCGCCCCGCAAGTCCCACGCCTTGGGATTTGAGACTAGTCAGGTGGCGATTCTATGGCGTGTGGCCGCTATTCCAGCCGCGCTCTCCTGTCCGAACGCCTCGGACCGATGCGAAAACGCCACAGGCGTCCGGCGCGGCGCTCAATCGGCGGACCATTCGGTGGTGATCGCCGCCACGTCCGGCCGCACCCGCTCCTGCGGGGCCTCTGTCGAGGTTCCCAGATAGAGGAAGCCGGCCACCCGTTCCTCGTCCGCCAGGCCGAGAATGGCCTGGGCGCGCGGGTCATAGGCGTACCAGTCGGTGATCCAGTTGGCCCCCCAGCCCATGGCGGCGGCGGCCAGCAGCATCTGCTGGCAGACGGCCGAAGCGCTCTGGCGCTGCTCCCATTCGGGGATCTCGCCGGGGATGTGGCGGGAAATGACCGCGACGGCGACCGGCGGGCGGGTCAGCTTGCGCAGGGCGGCGTTGGCCTTGGCGGGATTGGCCTGGCTGTCGGCGAGGGCGGTGATCTTCTCGGCGAAGACGTCCTTGGCCGGGCCGCGCAGGATCACGAACCGCCAGGGCGCCAGCTTGCCATGGTCGGGCACCCGGGCGGCCAGGCGCAGCAGGTCGGCCAGCTGGGCGTCGTCCGGTCCCGGCGCCGTCAGGCTCATGGCCGAGGCCGACCGCCGCCGGGCCAGGAAGTCCAGCACGGCCAGCGACGGCGCGATCGGCAGCACTTCGCCGAATTCTGGGGCAGGGGGAACAGAACCGGCCAAGACGACCTCCGGGAAGCACGATAAGCAGCACACCTATGGCCGAGCCCCGGCCGCCACAAGTCGCGAGTCGTTCGCATGTCTGAAAAACCCTCTTGGCTCAAAGCGCACGGAGCGCCGTGGGGCGTCACGCGGGAAACCGTCGTCTACGACAATCCCTGGATCACCCTGACCGAGTACGACGCCGTCGCGCCCACCGGCCGGCCGGCCCTGTACGGCAAGGTGACGTTCAAGAACCGGGCGATCGGCGTCGTGCCGCTGCACGCCGACGGCACGGTCACCCTGGTGGGCCAGAACCGCTTTCCCCACGCCAACTACAGCTGGGAGATCCCCGAGGGCGGCGCGCCGCTGGACGAGGATCCGCTGGACGGCGCCAAGCGCGAACTGGCCGAGGAGGTCGGGCTGCAGGCCGCCGACTGGCGGCTGATCCTGACCATGGAGCTGTCCAACTCGATCACCGACGAGATCTGCCACGGCTACCTGGCGATGGACCTGACGCCGACGGCCACAGCGCCCGACGACACCGAGGACCTAGCCATAGCCCGCGTGCCGTTCGGCCAGGCCCTCGACGCGGCGGTGTCCGGCCACATGCCGGACTCCTTGACGGTGGCTTTACTGCTGCGGGTGCACCATATGGCGGTGAAGGGCCAGTTGCCGGCCGACCTGGCGCGACTTGTGCTGGCCGACGCGCGGTCTTAAGTGGCGAACGGATCGGCGGCATGGCCGTCGGATCCGAAGGCCGTCCTGGAGCATTTCCAAAAAAGATGCTCTAGTGTCGGCGTGGGCGAGGGAGATCCCGGTGGCCAAACATCTCGAGGTCGTGACGCAGGAAACGACGCCGCCCGTCTGGGCCGCCCTGCGCAACCAGGCCGAACACGCCGCCAAGGCCGAGCCGGCCCTGGCCTCGCTGCTCAACGCCGTGATCCTCAGTCACGACAATATCGCCGACGCCCTGACCTTCCAGCTGGCCCGCAAGCTGGGTGACCAGGAAATGCGGGCGATGACGGCGCGCGAGTTCGCCGCCGACGCCTTCAACTCCGATCCGGCCCTGATCGCCGCCGCCGAGGCCGACCTGATGGCGGTGTTCGAGCGCGACCCGGCCACCAAGGGCTATGTCCAGCCGTTCCTGTTCTTCAAGGGCTTCCTGGCCCTGCAGACGCACCGCGTGTCGCACTGGCTGTGGAGCCAGGGCCGTGAGACCCTGGCCTTCTACCTGCAGAGCCGGGCCAGCGAGGTCTTCCAGGTCGATATCAACCCCGCCGCCCGCATCGGCCAGGGCGTGTTCATCGACCACGGCACCGGGATCGTCATCGGCGAGACCGCGGTGGTCGGGGACGACGTCTCGATGCTCCATGGCGTCACGCTGGGCGGCACCGGCGCCGAGCGCGGCGACCGCCACCCCAAGATCGGCAAGGGCGTGCTGCTGGGCGCGGGCTCCAAGGTGCTGGGCAACATCACGGTCGGCGACTACGCCAAGGTGGCGTCCGGCTCGGTGGTGCTCAAGCCGATCCCGCCGCACTGCACGGCCGCCGGCGTGCCGGCCCGCATCGTCAACTGCCCGACCTGCGAAGAGCCGGCCCGGACGATGGACCACACGCTGGCCGACGTGGTCTATGACTACGTGATCTGAGGCCGATCGGCGTTCAACGCCGTGCGTGGTCCTCGTCCTTCGACAAGCTCAGGATGAGGACCATTCACGAAGCCCGGCTGTAGAAAACCTCATCCTGAGCGTGTCGAAGGACGAGGTTTTCGGCCCCCCGAGAGCTGAACGTCGATCCCCTCCAGCACGAAGCGATCGCGAAGCTCACTCGGCTGGCGGCAGCGCCGCCAGCCTGGCCTCGAAGTCCCGGACCAGGTTCGGATCGGCGTCGTGGCGGTGCTTTTCGAGGAAGACGGTCAAGGCCTTGCGATATTCCGCGATGAACGCGGCGTTGCCCGGGCTGGCCGCGAACTGGTTGGCCGCCTTGTCGACCGGCCCGCGGTCCATGCCGATCCGGTAGACTTTTCCGTAGGGCGACAGGTCGCGCATGATGGCAATGTTGCGCGGGAACCCGGGGATGTACTTGGCGACGAAGGTCTCGCCCTCGGGCGGGATCAGGATCTCGTTGGTGATCGGATAGATGCTGGCGGACATGGTGGTGAACCTCGTCACCACGTCGCGGCCGTCCGCTGTCTTCAGCACCGCGTCATAGGCCCATATGGGCTGGTCGTTGAGCGTGGAGCTGGTCTCCCGTGAATGGGTCACCACCGCCGCGCCGGTTTCCCCGAAGGCGTTGAGGAACAGCGCGTTGAAGATGTGGCCGGTGAAGAAGTTGGCGATGCCGAAAAAGAAGAACGGCGCCATCAGCGCGTACCAGCCGGGCTGACGCCGCCACGTCGCCATCGCCCGTCCCAGCGTGGCGCCAACGAGCACCAGGACAGGCCACGACCAGAACGGGTGGTGGGCGAGGAAGTACAGGATCGCCGACAGGGGCGCCATGAGGGCCGTCCGATGAAGGGCGCGTGCGCGCGTTACTGGCTTTTGGACTTTTCGTAGGCTTCCAGGGCCGCCCGGTCTTCCTTCGTGACGAACTCGCAGGCCAGCAGCGTCTTGCCGGGCAAGGCGGCGCTCTCGCGGGCGACGATCGAGACGGTTCCGGCGTCGGGCTGCGGCTGTTCGCTCGGCGGCAGTTCGCGCGCATAGCCCTTGGTGGAGGCGCCCATCAGGCTGGAGCGCTCGCGTTGCAGCTGGTAGCGCTGAGCCAGGGCCTCGGCCTGCTGGCCTTGGACCAGGACGCCGACCGACGTGCCGGCGAACACCACTTCGTTGGTCTTGAAGCCGTCCTGGCCGAGGTCTTGCGGCAGCTTGTAGACATAGGCCGTCAGCAGCGAGGTGTCGGGCTTGGCCAGCTTCTCGGCCGCTTCGTACAGCGCCGTGGCGGAGTCCATCGTATAGGCCGGCTTGCAGAGGGCGGCGTCGTAGAACGGTTCCGCCGCCGCGCCGGCGGCCTGCAGCGATCCTGAAACGGCGACGACGGCGAAAAGCGTACGAAGCATCGGTCTTCCTGACTGTGGGTCTATCGGGAATGATTCCTAACCCAGGATAGCAACCGCCGAGGCAGTTTTCGCGATAAAGTCGTAGATGCGAATAGTGCGCTAAAGAAAAAGGGCCGCTCCCCGGGGAGCGGCCCTTTCTGTTTCGGAAGCCGGAGCAGGGTTAGTACACCACCCCGCCGACGCCGCCGTCCAGGCTGAGGCTCAGGCCCGAGCTGGACTGCTCGCGCACCGTTTCCTCGCGATAGGCGGTGTATTTCTCGGTGGTCAGGATGGTCAGGACCTTCACGCCGGCGCCGTAGCGGCGCAGCAGCGAGCGCTCGTTGCAGTCGCGGGCCGGACGTTGCGGCCGGCACGAGAGGGCGCCGCCGCGGCCGCCGTCGGGACCGCCGGCCAGGTAGCCGCCGCCCGCGCCGCCGCGACCACCGCCGCCGCCGCCGCCGTAATAGAGGGCTTCGTTCTTGCCGCAGACATAGGTCTCGCCGCCGAAATTGGCCGCGCTGTAGCCTTCGTAGGCGCCGACCACGTACTGCATGCGCGACCCGGCGATGCAGCGATAGAGCTCGCCGTCATAGCCGCTGTCGATGTCGCGGTCGGGGGTGACCTGCGAGGCCGGGTGGGGGATGTCGCGGTCGTCCAGGCAGACGGCGCGGATGACCACGCGCTTGAACTTGGTGCGGGTGGCCTCGTAGGACGCGCGACGGCGGGCTTCGCCGCCCTCGACGTTCAGGCCCTGGATGTAGCCGGTCGACATCGGGCCGGAATAGTAGCCGCCGTGGGTGCCGCCGCCGTAATAGACGGTCGAGCCGGCCGAGGCCCCCGCGCCCGCGCCGGCTCCGGCGCTGGACCCGGCCGTGGCCGTGCTGGTGGCCGAGGCGTTGGCGTTGACCACCACCGAGCCGCCGACGTGGATGTTGATGCCGGGCACATAGACGTTGTGACCGCCGCCGCCGCAGGTGTTGCAGCCGGGCGGGGTGGGCGGACGCGGCGGCGCCGGCGGCGGCGCGCAGCAGGGCGGCGGCGGCGGCGTGCAGCTGCCGCACTGGGCGTACGCGACCCCGCCCAGCAACAGCCCACCGAGTCCAGCGGCTAGGCTGAGCCACAGCCTGGGCAAGGTCATTTTCGGCGCCTTCATCGGCCTCTTCCCTTCACAACACGCCAGCGTGCCGCTCGGCCAACGGCCAAGCAAGTTTCACGCCATGTCCGCCGCTCCACCGGGAAACTGTCCCAGGACGGCACGGTCCTGGGGCTGGCCCGGTTCTCCCTGCAAGCCCGATGCGGTCGAGAACGACCGCGTGCGAGCCCGCCAGGGGAACGACGATGTTCCATCCAAGCACGGAACGGTTGATAGACTATTGGCGTAGCAAGGCCGTTAACGCCGCCATGCCCGCGCGCGCCGCCGTCAATCCGGCCGATTTCCTGGATCTCCTGCCGCAGGTGTTCATCCTCGGCCGCGACGCCAAGGGCCGCTATCCGGTGCGGCTGGCCGGCGGATTCGTCGCCGACCTGCATGCTCGCGACCTGCGCGGCGAGGACGCCCTGGGCTTCTGGGCCCTGTCGCACCGCCTGGAGGTCAAGTCCGCCCTGGAGGTCGCCCGTCGCCGGGGCGAGCCGGTGGTGATCACCGCCGACATCCGCGCCATCGGGGCGCCGTCGGTGGGCATGGAGGTGCTGCTGGCGCCGATGACCGGCGCCGACGGCCAAGCCGACCGTTTCCTGGGTCTTTACCAGCCCATCGCCATGATCCAGCGCCTGATGGGCCGCCCGGCCTCGGACCTGGGCGTGCGCCGGATCCAGGCTCTGGGACCGGCCAATGAGGAAGCGCCGCGCCTGCGGCTGGCGACGCTGCACGGGCGGCGGATCGCCTGAGGAACATCACGAGCTTTCCGTCGGGGGGCGGAAAGAGCGGCGCGGGGCGCAGGGGCGCGCCGCGGATGGGGAGGGGGCGCCGCACGGCGACCCCTCCCCATTTCAACATCCCATCATCCCGCCGCGTTCAGGGCGTCGATCACCGCCGCCGGCAGGGCCAGCCGGGCCGCAGCCATCAGCTCGTCCAGCTGTTCGACGCTGGTGGCGCTGGCCAGCGGGGCGGTGATCGCCGGATGGGCCATGATCCAGGCCAGGGCGACCTGGGCCGGGGAGGCGCCCACCGCCTGGGCGGCGGCGTCGAGGGCGGCCAGGATCTTCAGGCCGCGCGTGGTCAGGTATGGCTTGACCGTGCGCCCGCGCGAACGCCCCTCCAGGTCCGCCTCGGTGCGGTACTTGCCGGTCAGGAAGCCGGCGGCCAGGCCATAATAGGGAATGATCCCCAGGCCTTCCCGCGCCGCCAGCTCGGCCAGCGGCCCCTCGACCTCGTCGCGGTCATGCAGGTTGAACTTCGGCTGGATGGTCTCGTAGCGCGCCAGGCCCAGGGCCTGCGAGGCCTTCAGCGAGGCCGACAGCCGCTCGGGCGAGAAGTTCGACGCCCCGATCGCCCGCACCTTGCCCGCCTTCACCAGCCGGTCGAACGCCTCCAGCGTCTCCTCGATCGGGGTGGCGGCGTCGTCCTGGTGGGCTTGGTAGAGGTCGATATAGTCGGTCTGCAGCCGCTTCAGCGAGCCCTCGACCGCCGCGGCGATATTGGCCGCCGACAGGCCCGGCTGGGCCGGCCACATGGCGACCTTGGTCAGGATCAGTACGTCGTCGCGCCGCCCCCGCGCCTTCAGCCAGCGGCCGATCACGCTCTCGGACTCGCCGCCGACGTGGCCGGGGACCCAGGCGGAATAGACGTCGGCGGTGTCGATGGCGTTGAAGCCGCCGTCGACGAAGGCGTCGAGCAGGCGGTGCGACGTCGCTTCGTCGGCGGTCCATCCGAACACGTTGCCGCCGAAGATCAGCGGGGCGGTCGACAGGCCTGAGCGGCCCAGGGGGCGGTGGGTCATGTCATGGGTCCTTCGGTTGAGGCGCCCCTTAGATATCCTCTCCCAGAGGGAGAGGAAGGGGCCCGCCGCGAAGCGGTGGGAAGGTGAGGGGTTACGCCGTCAACGGAGTGCCGGCACGCCGTCGGACATCTTACGCCCTCACCCTCCCATTGCTTCGCAATGGGCCCCTCCTTCTCCCCACGGGAGGGTTTCGCAGGTGCTAAGCCGCCGCCGCCCGTCCGTCCTCGAACACCGGGACGTCCAACGCCGCCGGCGCTGTCCTGCCGCGGATCAGGTCGGCGGCGCGCTCGGCGATCATCAGGGTCGGGGCGTTGGTGTTGCCGCCGATCAGGGTGGGCATGACCGAGGCGTCGACCACCCGCAGGCCGGCGATCCCCTGCACGCGCAGCTGGTCGTCGACCACCGCCAGCGGGTCGCCCGCCGCGCCCATCCGGCAGGTTCCGACCGGGTGGTAGATGGTCTCGGCCTTGGCCCGGACCCAGGCGTCGATCTGCTGGTCGGTCCTCACGTCGCCGCCGGGCGCGTATTCGGCTTCGCGATAGGGATCCAGGGCCGATTGGGCCACCACCTCGCGGGCGATCTTCACCCCTTCGCGGATGGCGCGGCGGTCCTCCTCGGTCGCCAGGTAGTTGGCCAGGATGGTCGGGTCGTCGAACGGATCGGCCGAGCGCAGGCCCACCTTGCCCCGGCTCTCCGGCCGCAGCTGGCAGACGTGCAGGGTGAAGCCGTCCTTCTCGACCTGCACCTTGCCGTGGTCCTGCATGATGGCCAGCACGCCGTGGATCTGGAGGTCGGGCCGGTCGAGGTCGGGGCGCGACTTCAGGAACGCGCCGCTCTCCAGGAACTGTTGCCGTCCCAGCCCCTTGCCCAGCAGCATGTAGGACAGGCCCACCCCCAGCTTGTTCAGTCCCTTGTTGGCCGAATAGGCGGTGACCAGGTTCCGCGTCGTCCACGACAGGCAGACGTCCAGGTGGTCCTGCAGGTTGGCGCCGACGCCCCTGGACTCGTGGACCACCGAGATTCCCTGCGCCTTCAGGTCGTCCGGATCGCCGATCCCCGACAGCTGCAGGACGTGCGGCGACTGCACGGCTCCGGCGCTGAGCAGCACCTCGGCGTCGGCATGGGCGACGAGGCGCTCCGGGCTGGTCCCCACGACATATTCGACCCCGATCGCCCGGCCGTTCTCGACCAGGACGCGGGTGGTGCGGGCCCCGGTCACGCAGGTCAGGTTCGGCCGGGCCAGCACCGGCAGCAGATAGGCCGCCGCCGCGCTGCAGCGCTTGCCGTCGCGGATCGTCAGGTCGTAGGGGCCAAAGCCCTCCTGGCGAAAGCCGTTGAAGTCCTGGGTCACCGCGTGCCCCGCCTGGCGGCCGGCCTCGATCAGGGCGGCGTAGAACGGGCTCTTGGACTCGCCGCGCGACACGTGCAGCGGGCCGGCGTCGCCGTGATAGGCGTCGCCGCCGCCATGATGGCGTTCCGACCGCTTGAAGTAGGGCAGGACCTCGGCATAGGACCAGCCCGCCAGCCCCATCTGCCGCCACTGGTCGTAGTCGCGGGCGTGGCCGCGAACATAGATCATGCCATTGATCGCCGAGCTGCCGCCCAGGCCCTTGCCGCGCGGCCACCACAGCTTGCGATCGTTCAGGTGCGGCTCGGCCTCGGTCCAGAACCCCCAGTTCTGCTCGCCCTTGGCCTTGATCAGCTCGCCCACCCCGGCCGGCATCCGCACCAGGATCGAGCTGTTCTTGCCGCCCGCTTCCAGCAGCAGGACCTTGACGGCCGGATCTTCGGTCAGCCGCGCCGCCAGGACGCAGCCGGCCGAACCGGCGCCGATGATGACGTAGTCGTAGCGCGTGCTGTCCATGGCTCCGACGTCGCCTCCCTGGAATGTTATCGTTGTTAAGGCAGAGAGTGGCGCGGGTTTGGACGGCCGGCAAGGGGCTGCGGAATTGTTGGTTCAGGTTAGAGGTGACCCTGATTCAAGTTTGCATTGTCAGCTTTGCAAATCGATCGCATAGCGGCGTTCGGCGAAATCTATTCGCGAGAATTCAGCATGTCGCTGGCCGCTAAGCGATGAGTTCATTGAGGACACCAGCGAAGTAACTCGGGAAGCCCGCGAGGGCATCGCGTGTTTCGGCGGCTCGCGCCCGCAATCCAAGGATCGCAGTTGAGCGATCAACCACGTGCGGGAATAGCGCGGCGAGTGCCATCGAGACGACGCGGTCGGCGAAGCCGATTTCGTAGAAGGTAATCGCCGCTCGACCTGGCAGGCCATATTTTAGACGCTTGCCCACGAGCGCGATATCGCCGGCCAAATCCGCATCTGTCGGCTCCACCAAGTCAGCGATGGTGCTGAACAGCATCGCGCCGTCAAAGCCAAAGCCCGACTCGCAGAGCCCGACCAAGCCCTCGACCCAAGGGTTACGAGCACCGATCTTGATTTCTTGGCCAGCCAGGTAGTCGTTCAACTGCCAGAAGGGCGTGGCGTCCATCCATAGTGCGGCGAGCGGGACAACAACGTCGGGGAGCGAGAGGGAGAGCAACTCGTCACTTCTCGTGTGAGTGAGGAGTTGCCCCGACAACGCGGCGAAGAGAGTGTTATCCTGCGACGCTTGGCGAACAATCGTGAGGTTATTGGCTAGCCACTCAGACAGTGCGCGGACGGAGATCGGCGAGAGAGCGGACCGACGAATACTAACGCGCAACTCTTCGCTCGGCGCTTGCTCGGCAACATAGGTGGCGATGTTTCGGAATAGAATTTGAAGTGCAGCGCGCTCGTCGTTGTCGGCCAAATGGAATGCAAGCGTGTTCGAGCAAATCAGCGCCGCGTCGTCGATAAATGAAGCCGCGTTGAAGTCGATGTGCGCGGCGACGAAGGCGGCGATCGCTTGAATAATTCGGATTCGGACCCGGAGGTATTTCTCGAAGAGGCGCGCGTCTGCCGCCGGATGGGCTGTTGTGAACTCGGCGAGCAGCGCATCAATCTGCGCCCGATCGTCGAAGACAAGTGTGTGCGCGGTCTCCAGTTGGATGGAGACCGTTCGCTCCGGTCGCCCATAACGGAACGGCTCGAAGAGTAGCGCGAGACTGCTTGCCGAGGGTTGCTTCACATCCTGGTCAGGTCATTGACGCCAGACAACAAAGAGGCGGCGGTGTCAGCTGAGGTCGCCGCGATACAGTTGGCGCTCGCTGCCCAGGTGCTTCTGGACTATCCCGCGACCATCGACCGGGTGGCTCAAGAGGGCTCAACAGAGGTCGATCCTAGGGTCTTCCCGCTTTTTCTGAGGGTGAGGCGTCGAGGCAGAGGAAAGGACGGCATACAAAAAGCGCTGCTGCTGTCGATCGCCGATCGGGCCGAAGCGATGCACTACGGCCCGATCCGAGTTCCTAGAAGCCGCGAGGAGGACGGAGAGTGGACGTTTGACCTGTTGGCGTTAAGTTGACGGCGCCGGCCCGAGCTTGCGCGTGGTTTCGCCAGCCAGCTGGATATGGTGGCTGGTATTGGCCACTCGATCGAGGATGGCGTCGGCGACGATGGGGAACAGAAATTGGGCGGGCTCCGGAACCGGACGTTCGGTCTCCGCGCCGAAAGGCGACCTTCTGAGAGTCACACAAGGTTGGTTGAGGGCAGGCATGCAAGTCGGTCGCCGCCTCATAGGCCTAGTCCTGCAAACGGCCGCGATAGGGTGCAGCGCGTGCGCGGACTGCTCGGAGAGCGTCGCGTCCAATCCCGCCGCAAGACCGCGCAGTCGCCCTCAATCAAGCCTTGGCCAACGCGCTGGCCGCCTTGCCGTCATACTGACCGCCGAAGCTCGTCTTCAGGTGGGCCATGATCATCCCGACGTTGGCGCCGGGGTTCTTGGCCCGGAAGTCGTTGATGGCCTCGCGCAGTTCCGATTCCGTCATCTGCTTCGGGCCATACGAGGACAGGATCGCCAGTTCGGCTTCAGCCGCCCTAGTCCGCTCGTCCACCTTCGACGCATCGCCACCGGCTTCGATCAGGCGCGCGCGTTCGGTCGCGAGGTTATCCAGCGTCAGCTTCGTGTTCTTCAGGAACTTCGCGACGGTTGCGGCGACCTTTTCGTCAGTGACTTCCGTCACGCCGCGCTTGAATTCTTCGGTCGTGATCTGCGTGGCTTCGCCGATCAATGTGGTGAGCACGCTGGCCTTCAGACGGTCGTTCAGCTTGCGCGCCGCGAGTTGGTCAGCTTTGAGCTCGTCGAGCAAAGCCATGTCGTCGTCCTCTCAGTTCACTCTACTCGATAGTGCTGTAGCAGCGCCCACTGACGCTGCCAAAGCCCGCCCTTGTTCGAAACGGTGTTTCATGCGCCCTCGATCGCTGGGCGTTCGGCCTGATGAAGGGTCCGGAGCGCCCATTGGAGTCATCGGCGAACTTCGTTGCAGCCAAGGTTAGCGTTCACCCGAACCGGGCGCATGGATTATGCTCCCGTCACCAGCGTGGTGGTCACCCCAACCGCTGACGCACGGCCGCGCCATGATAGTTTACCGCTACGCCGCGGCTCGGCCGCAGCGGCGTATCGTCGGGTCCGACCAGGTGCAGATCGAAGCGGCGCTGTGACGGCGCGCCGCCGAACCGCCCTTGCGCAGCCTCGATGACGAGTTCGCGCTTCGCGTCGTTCCAGCGCATCGCGATGGTCGAGAACGCGCCCCGCTCGTAGGCGTTGCTGAGCCCGTCGTCCTCGTAGAGCTGGAACGCGCCATCGGCGCCGGGAAACACGAAAAGGTCGATCGCCGCGCCCGTGGTCTGCGCCGTCGACTGCATGACCGGGCCCATCGGCAGGATGGCGCCGGCCCGACCGTGCAGAGGCAACTGTTCGATGGGCGTGGTCACCTCGTGCCGGCGACCGCCCTCGCGGTGCTGGCCGGTCCAAAGATCGATCCAGCCGCCCGGAGTTCGCGGCAGGTAGACCGGCCATTGGTCCGCACCGCCCGCCACCACCGGCGCGACGTGAAGGGCAGGGCCGAACATGTAGCTGTGCTTCTCGGCCAACGCGTCGGCGTCCTGAGGAAAGTCGAAGACGAACGGGCGCATGATCGGCACGCCGCTTTGCGACGCCTCGCCCGCCAGGCTGTAGAGGTACGGATGCAGGCGGTAGCGCAGCTCGAGATACTGCCGGGCGACCGTTTCGACCGCCTCGCCATAGCGCCAGAACTCGGTGTTGGTCTGGTAGCCGTGTACGCGCTGCAGCGGCAGGAAGGTGGCGTACTGGAACCAGCGCAGAAACCGTTCGTGGTAGCCCCGGTCGGTGTATTGCCCTTCGCCGGGTCGGAAGAAGCCGCCCGCGTCGACCGTCCAATAGGCATGGCCGGCCGCGGCCATGTTGAGCCCCGCCGGGATCTGGCGCGCCAGCGTGTCCCAACCGTTGCCGATGTCTCCCGACCATGTGGCGGCCGCATAGCGCTGCTGCCCGAGAAAGGCGCTGCGCGTCAGGATCATCGGTCGCACGTTCGGCTCGGCGCGGCGCCGCTCGTCGTGGACGGCGCGGGTCACTTCGAGAGGGTAGGCCAGGCGGACATGTTCGCCGCGACCGGCGGCGGTCATCCGGCCGACGAGGTCGTCGTTCTCGGGCTCGGTGGCGTCCTGCCACCAGGCGTCGATGCCGAGCTTGCCCAGGTGCTGGTCGTGCTGGGCCCGGTAGAAGGCGACGGCCTCGGGATTGAAGAAGTCGATCCATTCGGTGCCCGGGATGTAGTAGCCCTTGGCGGCGACCTGCCTGCCCAGGTCGGTGTCCTTGCCGACCTTGGACCAGACCGACAGCATGAAGCGGGCGTTGCGCGCGTGCAGGGCGCGCATCAGCCCCGCGGGATCGGGATAGTGGTCTTCGTCGAAGCGCATGGCGTTCCAGCCGTACTTTCCCCAGTACTGCCAGTCCTGCACGATGACATCCACCGGCAGCTTGCGACGGCGAAACTCGTCGAGGGTCTCGAGGATCTCGTCGGACGAGTGGAAGCGTTCGCGGCAATGAATGTAGCCATAGGCCCATCGCGGCAGCATGGAGGTCGCGCCCAGCAGCTGACGGTAACCGGTCATCACCTCGGCGGCGCTGGGACCGGCGATCACCACATAGTCGATCGCGGTCGCCACCGGCGCGCGCCAGGTCGTGGCCGCAACGGCCGGGCCATGGTGAAGCACAGGGGCGTCGCTGTCGTTGGCGAGCACCTTGACCTTGTGGGTTCCCGCCGGGAGGTCGGCCAGGAAGCTGGTGGTCGGCGGCAGCCAGAGATTGGCGAAGTCGACCATGACCTGGTCGCTGATCTCGACATGGTGGATCGAGGCCATCTTCTGGCCGATGTCGAGCAGGAAGGCCTGGCGGCCGGCCTGCTCGACCCGGATCTCGCCCTCGAAGGCCGTCAGCCTGCGCTCGACGCGGGCGTTGCCGGCGGTGGTGGTGACGTCGGCCGTCCGGGCTTCGCCCGCCGCGCCCTTGGTGAGCACGGCGCGATGCGGCGGCGGGTTCAGCTCGGCCATGCCGCGATTGTGCCACAGCAGGCCATAGCCCTTGTTGGAGAGCATGAACGGCAGGCTGATCTGGGTGTTGACCTGGGTGAGCCGCCGCGGAAGCGCCCGCAGGTCGAGCGCTCCGTCCTGGAAGCAGCCCGTGCCGAACAGCCGCTCATCGGCGGGTGACTCGAACCTCTGCTCGGCGATGTGGATGGTCTCCTCGCCGAGCCGGCCCGGTTCCAGCCGGCGGCCTCCCGCGGTCTCGGCCAGCAGCAGGCGGCCTCGCGCATCAAAGAAGCGCACCGTCGAGGCCGCATCGATCTCGCAGGTGATGTGAGGCAGGATCAGGCGCGTGATGTCGCCCTGTCGGCGGCGCGTGGGCCGCGGGGCGCGCGTGGGCAGGAGAATATCGCTCGGCGGCGCCGAGCGGGCGTTGGACTCCGGGACGAAGCGGACCCGGAACGCGCGGTCGGTGACGGCGAAGATCTGGAGGACGCCCCCAGGCAGCACGACGCTGAAATCGGGTTCGCTGACCCGGCTCGCGGCGGCGAGCGGTCCAGCCGCGGCGCTGGTGGCCGCCGCGGCCACGCCGCCGAGAAGAAAGGCGCGACGACTTGCAGGCTGGCGCATGGCGATCCTCATCAAACGCTGGTGGTGCGAGCAGGCAACGGAAAAGTCCATGAACACCGTTGATTCGGCGGTGTTCGTTGGCGACGATTGTTGCCGAGGGCGCACCGCCTGACGATCGTCTTTCCCGCGCCACGCCAAAGTCCGCTCCTGGCGCGTACCTGCCTGACCGTCGGCTAAGGGGAGTAGTCAAGAACCCTTGCGGCCTCCTCCAGGGCGCGTCGGACGGAGACGGCCAGGTCGCTGACCTTGAAAGGTTTGCGTAGCACAGCCTCGGACTTGACGAGGTCCTTGATGGCCTGCGCGTCCGCGTACCCGGTCACGAGAAGCACAGCCAAGGTCGGGAAGGCCTTGCGCGCGTCGGCCGCCACCTGGGCGCCGTTGACGCCCGGCATGGCGAAATCCACCACCATCAGATCCGGCCGATCGGTTGCGATGCGGTCGAGTCCGGCCTGGCCGCCAGCAGCTTCCGTGACGGTGTAGCCCAGGGACCTCAGGCACTGGACGATGAACTGGCGCACGCCCGGGTCGTCATCGACCACCAGCACCCGCTCGCCCTGGCTGAGCGGGGTTTCGCTGGAGGGCGCATCGCTCGGGCGCAGACGCTCGGCGGCGTCGCTAACCGGCAGCCAGACCTGGATCGTCGTGCCGACATTGACCGTGCTTTCGACCCGCACCGTGCCGCCGGACTGGGTTGCTATGCCGTACACCTGACTAAGGCCCAGGCCGGTGCCCTTGCCCACGCTCTTGGTGGTGAAGAACGGATCGAACACCTTCTGCAGCAGATCGGCGGGGATGCCGTGGCCGGTGTCGGCGACCGTGATGACCACGTAGTATCCGGGCTTGAGGCCTTCGCGCCAACCGTCGGCCGTGCGGCTCGCGATCGTGACGGTCCCGCCGTCGCTCATCGCGTCCCGCGCATTGATCGCGAGATTGAGGATCGCCAGCTCCAGTTGGTTGGGATCGGCGTTGGCGCGCGCCGCGCCCGCGCGCAGGTCGGTGCGGATCTCGACGGTGTGTCCCAAGGTTCGCGCCAGGAGGTCGCCCATGCCCGTGATCAGGGCGTCGACCTCCACCGGCTGCAGGTCGAGCTGCTGGCTGCGGGAGAAGGCGAGCAATTGCGCGGTGAGCTTGGTGGCGCGCTCCACCCCCTCGCGGGCGTTGGCCGCCATCCGCTGGACGCGCGGATCATCGCTGCGCCGCTCGATCATGTCGATGTTGCCGACGATGGCGGTCAGCAGGTTGTTGAAGTCGTGCGCGATGCCGCCCGTCAGTTGGCCGATCGCATCCATCTTCTGGGCCTGCACCAGGGCGGCCTGAGCCTGTTCGCGTTCGCCGATCTCCTCGAGGAGCCGGGCGTTGGAATGCTGGAGTTCGCGTACGCTTTCAGTGACGCGACGCTCCAGCGTCTCGTTCATCGCCCTTAAGGCCGCCTCCGCCGTCTTGGCGTCGGTGACGTCAAGGATCACACCGGACATGCGTCGCGCCTGGCCCGGCGTGTGAAGGTTGAGGCGACCGCGAACCTGCAGCCAGTGCAGGCTGCCATCGGGCCATGTCACCCGGTACTCGACGTCGTAGTCGCCGCCCTCGGCGATCGAGGTCTCCAAGGCCGCCAGGCGCCGGGCGGCGTCCTGCGGATGCACCGCCGCTTCGATGTCGTCGAGCGTGAGCGGCTCGTCGGCCGCGCGGCCGAAATGGGCCTTGGTCTGTTGCGAGGTCGTCAGCCCGCGGCTGTCGAGGTCGAGATCCCAGGCCCCCAGATGGCCGGCGTCGAGGGCGAAGCGAAGTTGGGCTTCGGCCTTGGCCTGGTCGGTCAACTGGTCGCGGGCGCGGTATTGGCGACGGCGCGCTCGAAGCGCGGAGGCGGCCGCGCTGACCAGGGTCTCGGCGTTGATCGGGCGCTCGAGCAGGACGATGTTGCCCATGGCCTGCAAGCGGTCCGCGTCGGCCCGGGCGCGCTTGCCGGCCTGCTTGGTGACCAGCACGATAAACGGGAAGTCCGACCATGGCGGCTGGGCGGACAGCCAGGCGTTCAAGGTCTCGGTCGCGTCTTGCGCCAGGGCTTCCTCGGTGAGGATCGCCGCCCCCGCGCCCTCCTGCAAGGCTCGGGTCAAGACCGGCAGGTCCGCGCAGATGACGGTGTGATGTCCCAGGCCGGCGAGCGTTTCGGCGATGACCGGTGCGTCTCGCCCCCGCGGCGCCAGGACCAGTATGCGCTCATCCATCCGTGGACGGATCCTGATCGCCAAGCATCGCGATCTTTCCCTCGTAGGCGGGAAGCCCCGACATCACGCCCTGGAAGTCGATCAGCGCCTGCCCCACCTCGATCCCATCCTCGGTCAGACGAATCTCGCGGATGGTCTTCTCATGTTCGCTCGTTCGGCTCTTGACGGCCGAAATCGCCGTGCGCACCGACCCCGCCGCTTCGAAGAACCGGAACAGCAGGATGCTGTCGCTAAGGTAGCTGAGATCGATGTCGGTCCGCACTTCCCCGATGAAGCCGTGCTGGCCGAGGATCAGCAGGGTCACCATGCCCTGCTGGTTGAGGTAGGTCAGCAGCTCGTGCATCTGCAGCAGCAGGAACTTTTGTCCCGGCATGGCCTGAAGATAGGCGTTGAGGCTGTCGATCACGATCAGCCCCACGCCGACGTTTTCGACGGCCTCGCGGACGTTGCAGGCGAACTCGCCTGGCGAGAGTTCGGCTGGATCGATGGCCCGGATCAGCAAATGCCCACTGTCGAGAAATGGCTGCAAGTCCATGCCCAGCGCCTTGGAGCGGGCGAGCAGCGTCGGCAGTCCTTCGTCGAACAGGTAGTAGGCGACCTTCTCGCCGCGCTCCAGCGCCGTGAGCGCGCAGCGCACGGCCGTCGTGGTCTTGCCCACGCCGGACGGGCCGCTGATCAGGGTGTTGGTGCCGCGCGAGAGGCCGCCGCCGATCAGGGTGTCCAGGCCCGGCGCGCCGGTCGACACCGTTTCGTACGTGAACGTGGCATGGTGATGGGCGGCGACCAGGCGCTCGAAGACCCTGATGCCGCCTGTGTCCAGTTCGAAATCGTGAAAGCCGCCGCGATACTTGATGCCGCGCATCTTGATCACTTCCAGCCGACGCCGCTGGGAGCCGTATTCCTGGGGCGTGCGCTGCAGGCTGATCACGCCGTGGGCGATGCTGTGAAGCTGAAGGTCGCCATGCTCTGCGGTCTGGTCGTCGAGCAGCAGCACCGTGCAGTTGCGGGTCGAGAAGAAGTGCTTGAGCGCCAGGATCTGTCGGCGGTGGCGCAGCGGGTTCTGGGCCAGCAGGCGCATCTCCGACAGGCTGTCGAACACCACCCGCATCGGTTTGGTCGCTTCGACCTGGCGCATGACGCCGCGCGTTGTCTCGCCCAGTTCCACATCGGAAGGGTGGAGCACGGATTGCTCGCTGTCGGGGTCCAGGCCCTCTTCGCTGACCAACTCGAAAAGATCGATCCCGTCGAGCGACCAGCCGTGGCTGGCGGCGGCGGCGCGCAGCTCGTGCTCGGTTTCGGACAGGGTGATGTAAAGGCCGCTTTCGCCAAGTTCCCGCCCCTTGAGCAGGAACTGCAGGGCCAGGGTCGTCTTGCCCGAACCGGGCGTGCCCTCGACGAGATAGATCCGATCGCGCGTCAGGCCCCCGCCCAGGATTTCGTCCAGGCCCGGCACGCCGGTGGCGATCCGGGGTTCTGTCCTTGGCGGCGCGACGTCGATTGGCATGAACGCTCCTGGTGGTGGGTCGCCGGGCGCTGACGGTCGCCTTTCGACCACCCGCCGGGTGATAACCCCCAAGCCAAAGCCAAGGTTTCCTCGTTCCGTGAAATGCCGTCAGCCATCCAGTTCTCGCAGCCGCTTATGGATGTCAGTGGCGGCGATGGCCGCTTCGCCTGTGGCGACGGCGATCTGGTTGAGGCCGCGCACGACGTCGCCCGCCGCGTAGAGCCGTTCGATTGAGGTCTCCTGGTGGGCGTTTACGATCAGGTTGCCCTCGGCGTCGTGCGCCGCGCCCCACTGCACCGCCAAGCGGCTTTGCATCTCGCAGCCCAGCGCCAGATAGAGACAATCGAAGGTGCGGCTCGCCCCGCCCGCCGGGTTGGCTTCGATCCGGTCCGGCGCCAGCGAGAGATTCGAAAGCGCTATAGGCAGGATCTCGACGCCCTTGGCTTTCAGCGCGCCAGGTTGGCCGAGGGTCGACAACGGACCCAGATGAAGCAGGGTCACGGTCTTGGAGTAGGTGGTCAGGAACGCGGCCTCCCGCGCGCCGAGGTCTCCCTCGCCAAGCACGGCGATCTTCTGGTCGATGGCCTCGTAGGCGTCGCAGATCGGGCACATGCGGACCTTGGCGGCGCGGATGGCCGCCTCGACGCCTGGCAGATCGGGCAGGCGGTCGACGACACCGGTCGCCAGCAGCACGAAGCGGGCGATGAGGGGCGGGGACTCTGGTGCGTCTGCGTCGAGCGTGAGTTCAAATCCCGCGCCGGCGCGTTCGAGGGTCCGCGCGCGGCCCATCCGGCGTTCGGCCCCGTAAAGGCGAGCCTGCCGGCCCATCTCGGTCAGCAGGGCCGGCCCGCCGACGCCGCGGGGGAAGCCCGGGGTATTGTGGCTCTCGGGAATCCAGCTGGCGCGCGGCGAGCCGCCGTCGAGGATCAGCACCTTGCGACGAAACCGGCCAAGATACGTCGCCGCCGTCAGACCCGCCGGGCCCGCGCCCACGATGATGACGTCGTAATGGGAGGTGGCGTCTGGTGTTCTCATGGACGATCAACGCCTCATATGGCGATCGCGTCGAGAGCCGATCACAAAAGTGGACGCGCAAGCGAATTCGCCCCTCGCGGCCGCTGCGACAATCAACCTCACAAGACCACAAGGGTTTGCTCAAACCTTCGCCGCGCACAATACTCGGCCATGGAGGGGCCGGGTTGGATCAGACCGAATTTTCCGACGAGAACCAACGCATCGCCATCCTGCAGTCGCTCGGGCTCGCGAGTTCGGCGCGGCAGCGGGCGTTCGACTTGATCGCCGAAGCCGCACGGGCGGCGGCGGCCGCCGACGCCGGGTTCGTGTCCTTCGTCGACGCCGACCAGGTGTGGTTCAAGGCCGCCGACGGCGTTCCGGCCCGGCGTCTGCCCAGGTCCGACGCCTTTTGCGACCATGTGGTTCGAACCGGACGCGCGTTCGTCCTGGAGGACGTTCGCCAGCACGCCGATTTCGCCCACATCGACTATGTCGGCGCCTATGCCGGTGCGCCGATCATTGTCCAAGACCATGTGGTGGGCGCGGTCTGCGTCACCAGCCTCGCTCCGCGCGCCTTCACCGGAGCCCAGCTCGCTCAGCTGGAGCTCCTGGCTCGGATCGTCGGCGAGCGCCTGGAAACGCGTCGTGAGAAGCTCTTCCTGTCGCAGCTGTTTGACGGCACCTCAGACGCGGTTCTGATCGTCGACGAGAACCAGGTCATCATGCATTGGAACGCCGCGGCCGAAGCCATATTTGGTTACAGCCCGCGCGAGGCCCTGGGCCAGCCCTTGCGGATGATCATCCCGCCACAGATGCGGGCGGGCCATGATCGAGGGTTCGCACGCCTGTGCAATGGCGGGCGTCCGACCCTTAGCGGCGCCGTCGAGGTCCCGGCCCTACGCCGTGACGGCCAGGAATTTCCGGCCAGCCTGTCGCTGTCGACGTGGCGCGACAACGACCGGATCATGGTCGGCGCCATCGTTCGCGATATCTCGGACCGCGAGGCCCTGCATCAGGCGCGGGTGGCCAGCGAAGCCAAGACGCGCTTCCTGGCCAATATGAGCCACGAGATCCGCACGCCGCTGAACGGCATCCTGGGCCTGGGAGACGTGCTGTCCCGCACCCGCCTGGCCGAGGACCAGGCCGACATTCTCAGGGCGATGACCGGCGCGGCTCGAACGCTCGAAGCGCTGCTGAGCGACGTCCTGGACCTGGCGCGCTCGGAAGAGGGGGCGATGCGGATCTCGCACGATCCGTTCGAGCTCGCCGGCCTGGTGCGCGAGGTCGCGGACCTGCACCGTCCGGCGGCCGAGGCCAAGCGCCTTGCTTACGAGGTCGCCGCTCCCTTGGGTGAGCACTGGGTCGTGGGTGATCCCGTGCGGCTGCGCCAGGTGGTCGGCAATCTGCTCAGCAACGCGGTCAAGTTCACGCATGCGGGGACGGTGCGGCTCGATTGTACGCCAAGCGAGGGCGGTTGGGCGTTCGCGGTTCGCGACACCGGCATTGGCTTCGACGCCGCGGCCAGGACACGGATCTTCGACCGCTTCGCCCAGGCCGACGACTCCATAACCCGCCGCTATGGCGGCTCGGGCCTTGGCCTGTCGATCTGTGTCGAACTGGTCCGGGCCATGGGCGGTGAACTGGCGGCAGCTTCGGTGGTCGGCGAGGGTTCTTCGTTCGCCTTTGAGCTGCCCCTCGCCACGGCCACAGCCCTCCAGGCGCCTGAAACGCCGGCTCAGCGCCATGGCGCCATCCGGGTCCTCCTGGCCGAGGACCACCCGGTCAACCGCAAGGTCATCGAACTGATCCTCGGGGAGATCGGCGTGGACCTGGTGTCGGTGTGCGACGGTCGTCAAGCCCTTGAGGCCTTTGCCGCCGAGCCGTTCGACCTGGTGTTGATGGACATGCAGATGCCGGTCATGGACGGGCTGAGCGCGACGCGGGAAATCCGCGCCCTTGAGCAGCGCTTGAATCAACGGGCCTGCCCGCTGATCATGCTGACCGCCAATGTCCTGCCCGAACACCTGCGCGCGAGCTTCGAAGCCGGGGCCGACCGTCATCTGGGCAAGCCCATCGAGGCGGCCCGGCTGCTGTCGGCGATGGATGAAGTGCTCGCCGCCTGTCTCGAGCCGGAAGCGGGAAGTCCTCGGCTTTCCTGACCCTCGGGGAGGGGCCTTCGCGCCATTGTCATGACTTGCCGGACGTTTGCCCGCCCGTCGCGCGCGCTCAAGCCTTCTGCGACTGGCGCCCAAACGCTCCCGCTCATAGCCTGACGCGATGCTGCGCGATCCTGGCCCCCACTGGATAGACCGGGCGCTGGGCGTCGCCCGCGCGTTCAAGGCCACGACGCGCCGCGCCCCCGGCGCCAAGCATTCGGTGTACGTCGTCCTGCTGCACGATCCACGGCGGGCCGAGCCTTGGGGCCTCTATGTCGGCCAGACCGCGCGCGATCCGGATCTGCGCTTCGACCAGCACAAGGCCGGATACAAATCCAGCAGCGCCGCCCGTCGCTTTGGCGTCCGGCTGTTGCCCGACATGGTCGGGCATCTCAATCCCATGCGGCGGTGGGAGTCCCTGGATCTCGAAGCGGCGCTGGCGGAAGGCTTCCGCGCCGCTGGCGTCGGTTGGGTCGAGGGCGGCCACTAACCCGCGCGGTGTGCAGGTCTGGGGCGCCCGCTGCGGCGACTCGGCCCCCGGCGGCAACTCCAGCTTGGCTTTGGCGTTGTCACCGGTCGGGGCCTCGCGGGGACCCGTGTCGCATGACCTCGTCCTGGGTGATTAGCCATTGACCAGCTCTCGCCATCCTCCACTCGCGGCGCGCGGTGACGTCGCCGACCGCCTGGCGACCGATGCCTGGTTCAAGGACCATCTTGGGCCGGTGGAAGCCTGGCCCGCACCGCTGCGCCAACAGGTCGAGGTCCTCCTGAACGCGGCCTTTCCGATGTTCCTCCTGTGGGGACCCTCGCGGGCGATGATCTACAACGACGCCTATCGCGCGGTGCTTGGCCCTAAGCACTCCGACGCCCTGGGGCGTTCGTTCTGGGCGGTCTGGCCGGAAGTCCGCGGCCAGATCGAGCCGGTGATCGACAAGGCCTTCGCCGGCGAGGCCAGCTTCTTCGAGGATCTCGAAGTCGCCCTGCACCGGGCCGAAGCCTCCGGACCGGCCTGGTTCACCTTCTCCTACAGCCCCATCCCGATGGGCGAGGCGATCCCCGGCGTGCTGTGCGTGTGCGTGGAAACCACCTCGGCGGCGATCGAGCGGGCAGGGCGATACGAGAGCGAGCGGACCCTGCTGTTCCTCGACCGCCTGACCCGGGCCACGACCAGCCTGGCCAGCGCCGACGCGGTGATGGACATGACCACCCGGATGCTGGGCGAACAGATGGCGGTGGCGATCTGCGCCTATGCGGACATGGACGACGACCAGGACGGCTTCACCATACGGGGTGATTGGTCGGCGCCGGGCTCGCCGTCGATCGTGGGCCGCTACCGACTGGCCGATTTCGGCAAGCTGGCGGTGGAGAACCTTCGCAAGGGCGCGCCGCTGGTCATCAACGACAATCGCGTCGAGATCGCGCCGGCGGAAGCGGCGACCTTTCAGGCGATCGGCATCGGCTCGACCATCTGCATGCCGCTGGTGCGTGACGGGCGCCTGCGGGCCCTGATGGCCGTCCACCACGCCGGCCCGCACGTCTGGACCGACCGCGAACTGGCCCTGGTGCGCGAGGTCACCGAGCGTTCCTGGGCCTTCGTCGAGCGAGTGGGGGCCGAAGCCGACCTGCGCAACAGCGAAGAGGAACTCCGGCGGATCACCGACGCCGCGCCCCTGCTGATCTCCTACATCGACCGCGATCAGCGCTACCGGTTCGTGAACCAGACCTACCAAACCTGGTTCGGGCGGTCCCCGGAGGCTCTCCTTGGCCGATCGGTCGAGGAGGTGCTGGGTCCCAGCGCCTATGCCGGCGTGGCGACCCGTCTGCGCGCGGCCTTGGCCGGAGAGCCGATGAGCTTCGAAAGCCAGATGGCCTATCCCGATGGCGGCCAGCGCGACGTTCATGTCGACTATGTGCCGCGCCGCGCGGCGGCCGGCGAGGTCGTGGGCGTCTACGCGATCATCAGCGATATCACCAAGCGCCTGACGGCCGAGCGGGCCCTGGCCGAGAGCGAGACCCGCCTGCGCCTGGCCACTGAATTCGCCGAGGTCGGCCTGTGGGACGTGGAAGGCGGCGGGGGCGCGCTCTACTGGGACGATCGGGTGCGCGGCCTGTTCGGGGTTCCGCTGGACCAGCCGGTCTCCATGGCCGACTTCTACGCGGGTCTTCATCCCGAGGACCTGGAGGCCACGACGCTCGCCTATGCAGCCGCCTCGGATCCCGCTCTTCGCGCCCTCTACGACGTGGAATATCGCACGATCGGCGCCAGCGACGGGGCCGTCCGCTGGGTGGCGGCCAAGGGGCGGGGGCTGTTCGACGCCGAGGGGCGCTGCATGCGCGTGACGGGCACGGCGGTGGACATCACCGCGCGCAAGGCTGTCGAGGAAGCCCGCGACCTCCTGATGCGCGAGGTCGACCATCGGGCGAGAAACTCCCTAGCCGTGATCCAGTCGGTCGTTCGCTTGACCGATGCGCCCGATGTCGAGACCTTCCGATCCGCCTTGCAGGGGCGGGTCGAAGCCATGGCCCGCGCCCAGACCGCCTTGGCCAAGAGCCAGTGGCGGGGCGGCTCGATCGGTCAGGTCGTGCGCGACGAGCTGCTGTCCTCGGTCGTCGCCGCCTCGCGCCTTCATCTTTCGGGCGACGAGGTTCCGCTCAGCGCCGAACAAATGCAGCCCCTCAGCATGATCCTGCACGAACTGGCGACCAACGCGGCCAAGTACGGCGCTCTATCGGTGACCGACGGCGTCGTGGACGTGCGCTGGAGCGGAACGCCGGCCGGCTGGTCGCTGAGCTGGCAGGAACATGGCGGTCCGCCGGTCGCGGCCCCCGCGCGCACTGGGTTCGGCTCGCGGCTGATGAGAAGTCTGGCGCGCCAGCTCGACGCGGAAATTCTTTTCACCTGGGAAGCTGGAGGGCTTGGTGTGGACCTGCGGGTCGCTCAGCGCGCTGTCAGCGAGCCCGACCGACTAGCTGGCCGCCTGAACGATCCTTTCAGGGGTGATGGGCCGCTCGAGCCGGTTGAATCCCTTTGGTCCGCATCAAGCGACCTCGTCCTTGGCGGTACGCGGCCCTCGACCCCCTACGAGGTGTCCTAAGGTCCTACTCCGCCAGATGGCCGCCAACGACCCGCAGGTTCACCCGGGCGGGCGAGTGCGGGCCACGGGGACTGTCGCCTCCGATCGAAATGAGCTCGAACCCCTTCCCGCAGGATAGCGACACATCGCCGAGGCGCCCTAAAGCCGCCAGGCGCAGGTTGATCCGAACGCGCTGATCCTCGCTGATGGCGCGCCCGTCTATCGTGTATCGGCTAAGCTCGACCTTGCCGTCCTGACCGAGAAGCTCAAGGCCGACCTCGCGATCTTCGCATCGGTAGAGGTTTTTCACTTGCTCCCAGGTCGGCGATTGAGTTTCGCCGACCGGGAGCGGCAATCGCGGCGCTTGGGCCAAGCTAGGGGAGGCCAGGGCGGCGCACATCAGACCGATCGCCAAGACCGGTGAGCCAGCAAACCGGGGACCTAGGATGCGCATCTGGAGTCACTGTCTGGATTGTTTGGATCGCTGACATGATTGGCGCACGTGTCCGAACGCGCCTGCAAGGACTGGGTTTGATCGGAATAGCGCAAATAGTCGCGTTCGTGGAGCGGCCCGTCGAGGCCGTCCAAAACGTACATGCGCGGTTGGCTGGCGTCTGCGCCAACAGAGTGGTCGGCAAACGAGGGCGTCGGCGATGCGGGCCGTATGGAGACCTTGAACGGCTGCAGCAATAGCGGAGGCGACGATGGAGAAAGGCCATTCCCAGAAGCATCACGCCCAGGGGCGTCACCGGCCCTATCTGAGGCTGGCGGTGATGATGATCCTGTCGTTCGCCGCCATGTACGGCCTGATGTACGCCATGGTCGACAAGGCCTCGAGCATCCGGCCCAACCTCAACCAGGCCTATATGGCGGGCTTGATGACGGCGCCGATGGTCGTCCTCGAACTGCTCCTGATGAGCATGATGTATCCGAAGACCCGGCTGAACCACGCCCTCGTCGGCGCCGGCCTGGTGCTGGGACTTGTCTGTTTCGTCGCCATTCGTCAGCAATGGCTGATCGGCGACCGGGAATTCCTGCGCTCGATGATCCCGCACCATTCGGGCGCGATCCTGATGTGCGGCAAGGCTCCCGTGCGCGATCCGCAGATCCGGGCGCTGTGCGCGGCGATCATCAAGGGGCAGCAGGCCGAAATCGACCAGATGGACGCCATGCTGGCCAAGGGCGCGCGCTGAGCGGCCGATCGCCCCCCGGCCCTCCAGCGCTTGAGGGATCAGGGCGGCGCGTGCGTAGTCGGCTTGAAGGTCAGGGGAATCGGCCATGAGCGACGCGCTCGACGGAATGTTGGAGGAGCTGCGGCGGGCGCCGACGGCGGCCTTGCAGGGCCTTGAGGGCGAGGTGTGGTCGCGTATCGACAGCCTTCGCGACGGCCGGCGTTCGTCCGGCGCCTTGCTGCCCCTGCGCGCGGCCTGCGTCGTCGTCGCGCTAGGGATCGGTCTGGCCGGCGGCAGCTACGCCGCCATGGCCGCGGCGCGCCGGCCCGCCGAAATCTCCGTGTTCTCGGTCGACGCGCATCTGGCGCCTTCGACCCTCCTGACGAGCCGCTGATGCCCCGGATCAGCGCCGGCCTCGTCCTGACCGTGGTCCTGGCCCTGCTGGCGGGCGCCGCCGGGGCGTGGATCGGCGCGTCCGGCCTGCTGCCGAGCCGTCATTCGGCCTCGCTGCACGCGATGGTCCACCATGACCTGGAGCTGACCCCCGAACAGGACCGGCGCCTCGAGGCCCTGGAACGGGATTTCGCCATACGCCGCAAGGCCCGCGAGACCGAGCTCCGCGCGGCCAACGCCCAGCTGGCGGCGGCGATCCAGGCGCGTCACGAATACACGCCGCAGGTCGAGGCGGCCGTGGAGCGTTTCCATGCGGCCATGGGGGCGCTGCAGCTGGAGACCGTCCAGCACGTCCTGGCCATGCGCAAGGTGCTGACCCCCGAGCAGGCGGCCAAGTTCGACCGCCGCGTCAGCGAGGCCCTGACGAACGACACGCCGTGACCGCCGCCCCGGGCGAGCAGGACGACGCCGAGCTGGCGCGGCGGGCGGCCGCCGGGGACGAGCCGGCGTTCAGCCAGCTGATGCGCCGGCACAAGGGCGCGCTGTTCGCCTTCGCCCGCCGCCACGTCGGCGACCCCGAGGCGGCCCGCGACATCGTCCAGGAAAGCTTCGTGTCGGCCTGGAAGGCGCTGGGCCGTTACGATCCAGCCCGTCCGTTTCCCACCTGGCTGCGCGCCATCGCGCTCAACAAATGCCGCGATCGCGGCCGGCGCCTGCTGGTCCGGCGGCTTGTGCTCGGCGAACGCTCGATCGACGCGCCGGGGGCGCCCGACTACGCCGACAGGGGCCCTGATCCCGAGGCGCAGGCCGAACGCGCCCAGCGGCTGGCTCGTCTGGAAGCGGCGATCGCCCGCCTGCCGGCCCAGCTGAAGGAGCCGCTGATCCTGACCTGTCTGGAGGACTATTCCCAGCAGGCCGCCGCCGACCTGCTGGGCGTCAGCGTCAAGACCGTCGAGACGCGCGTCTATCGCGCCCGCAAGCGGCTGACCGAATGGCTCGGCGATGGTCCCCGCGGCGGATGAGGGGAGGAGGCGCCTGGAGCGACTAGAGCGAGGAGATGGGCGCCAGGCGTCCGAGCCAGGCCACCAGGGCCAGGACGGCCAGGGCGGCGCCCGCCTCCAGGGCGAGGCTCTTCCTGAGCGCGGCGATGGCTGCGGCGGAGCGGTCGGGATCCTCCAGCCCGCCGCGCAACGCCGGGGTGAGCCGGAACCGGTTGGCCGCCGCCAGAACCAGCATGGCGGCGAAGACCAGGAGCTTGAGCAGCAGAAGCCGGCCATAGAGGGTCGCAGAGAGGCTGGGCAGGCCCGCCACCCCGACCAGGAACCCGCTGTTGATCAGTCCCGTGGCCAGGAGCACGGCGACCAGCGCCGAGCCGACGCCGGAAAACCCCGCCAGCGCGCCGTGGAACGCTTCGAGGCCGTCCGCATCCGTGCTGTCGGCGAACCGGGCCAGGATCAGGAAGAAGACGATCGCGCCGGTCCAGACGGCCGCCGCGGCCAGGTGCGCGAGGTCGGCCGCCAGGTGGACCAGCGCGCCTGCGCCCTCGGTCGCCGCGCCATGCCCCATCCAGGCAAGGCTGGCGGTCGCGACGGCGCCGAGGCTTGAGCTCGCCACCCAGGCCGGGACGCCGGGGCGCACGCCCAGGAGCAGGCCCAGGGCCAAGGCGGCGCAGACGCCGCGCGCCACGGAAGAGGGGCCCATGGCCATGTCGGTCAGCACCGAGGCCAGGGTCGTCGGGTCGAGCGCGGCGGACAGCGACCCGGCGACGACCGCGGTCTGGGCCAGCAGGCCCAGCGCCGTCGCCAGGACGAGGATGGCGGCCGAGCCGGCGAGCACCTGGCGCGGCCAGGCCAGCGCCGCCGCGCTCGACGGTCCGCGCGCCGGCAGGGCGTAGAGCGCGAACAGGGCGCCGCCGGTCAGGACGAAGCTCGCCGCGTACTGGACCCAGCGCAGACCGACGACCGCCGCTTCCACGGCTACTTCACCGTGAACGTGACGATCCCGTCCATGCGGTGGCCGTCGTCGGCCGCCGCCACGCGCCAGGTCACCTTGTAGGCGCCGGCCGCCAGCCTGTCGCGCGGCGCGCCCGAGACGGTCTTGCGGTCCTTGGAGACCGTGGTCCTGACCGGGATCTTCACGCCGTCGGCCCTGGCGATCTCGAAGGTCGAGAAGGCCGGCGCGAGCTTTTCGTTGAAGGTTAGGGACACCGTCTTCGGCGCCGCCACCGTGGCGTTCGCCGCCGGATCGGAGGCCACGAGCTTGGCGTGGGCGCTGGCCTGACCCGCGACCAGGGTGGAAGCGGCCAGGGCGGTGACGAGCAGGGCGCGCAGGGTCATGGGACAGGTCCTTCGAAAGACGGAATGGCCAAGCGGATACGCGCTCGCGACGCTGGCCCCTCGCCAAGCTTCGACCGGTTTCGCTGCAGCTTGATGTCGCGCCGGCGCCTCAGTCCAGGCGAGACAGCTCGGTCCGGTAGCGCTTCCAGTTTTCGACATAGTGCAGGGCCGAGGCCTGGAGGATCAGGGCGTGGCCCTCGCCGATCTCGCGGACCACCTTGCCGGGCGCGCCCATCACCATCGAATTGTCGGGGATCTCCTTGCCCTCGGTGATCAGGGCGCCGGCCCCGATCAGGCAGTTCTTCCCGATCCTGGCCCCGTTCAGGATGATCGAACCGATGCCGATCAGCGAGCCGTCGCCGATCGTGCAGCCGTGAAGCATCACCATGTGGCCGATCGTCACATTGGCCCCGATGGTCAGCGGGCTGCCGACGTCGGTGTGAAGTACAGAGCCGTCCTGGACATTGCTGTTCTCGCCGATCTCGATCGGATCATTGTCGCCGCGAACTATTGCGCCCCACCAGACGCTGGAATTCTTCCGCAGCAGGACATTTCCCATCACCGAGGCGCTGGGCGCGATCCAATATTCGCCGTCCGAGGGCAGGGAAGGACTTGCGGCGCCCAAGGAATAGACAGTCATCCGTACACCTCGTGTTCTAAAGGCGGGCAGGGCCTTAACGGCTCATAAACCATGTGAGCCCCATTGTATTTGTGCGATTCGAGGGGGAACACTCCCACATCGGGAGTCATTCTTCTCGTATCCGAGCCGCGCTCGATCGCCGAACGCGGCCTCCCGGTAAACGGAGACCTTGGGTGTCGGTTTTGGGGTTTGGGCGTTCATCACCGCCTTCGGGGGCAAGCTCCGAACCGCCAGGCCGCGCACGCGCCTCCGCTTTTCACTTCTCCACCTGCTCCAAGGACGTCGCCATTCGGCCACGTCCTTTTTTCATGCCTGAATGGAGGCTTTCATGACCAAGCGAGCTCTCAAGCGGATGGTGCGCGAAGGCGCGAACGACGCCGGCCGTTACGACGACGACGCCAAGGTGCGCCGCCTGCCGGTGGAGCATCGCCAAGCTTGGTCGCCGTTGGGCAATCCGGGGCATGAGGATCGGGACCAGAGTTACCTCAAAACGATCAAACCCAAATCGCCGGGCCAGGCGACCCTGATGGAGGCGATCGACGACAAGAACCTGATCATGGCGCTGGGCCCGGCCGGCACCGGCAAGACCTACATCGCCATCGCCAAGGCCGTGGAGGCCCTGGAGGCCGGTAAGGTCGGCCGCATCGTGCTGTCGCGTCCCGCCGTCGAGGCCGGCGAGTCGATCGGCTACCTGCCCGGCGACATGGAGGACAAGCTGGCCCCCTACCTGCGCCCGCTCTACGACGCGCTCAGCGACCGCCTGTCGGTCAAGCGCATGCGGGCCCTGATGGCCGAGGGCGCCATCGAGATCGCCCCGGTCGGCTTCATGCGCGGCCGCACCCTGAACAACGCCTTCGTGGTGATCGACGAAGCCCAGAACTGCACCTACATGCAGCTGAAGATGCTGCTGACCCGCCTGGGCTGGAACTCGACCATGGTGGTGACCGGCGACCCCAACCAGTCGGACCTGCTGCCCGGCATCTCGGGCTTGGCCGAGGTGTCGGCCAAGTTCGAGCCGGTCGAGAACATCGCGGTGGTCCGCCTGGCCGACCGCGACATCGTCCGTCACCCGCTGGTCGCGGAGATGCTGGGCGTGCTCTAGCCCCCTGAGAGGCGATTTCAAGGGCCGTCGCGACCCGGAAATCGCCGAAATGCGGAACAAGACTTGAGTTGGGGGCGGTCGGACGTGCAAGGTCCGACCGCCTTAACTGTTTTGGGACCCTGCATGTCGTCCGACGCCGCCGCGACTCCCCGTTCGGAGTTCACGATCCGAGGGGTGCTCCTGGGCATCCTCATCACCCTCGTCTTCACCGCCGCCCAGGTCTATCTGGGCCTGAAGGTGGGCCTGACCTTCGCCACCTCGATCCCCGCGGCCGTGATCTCGATGGCCCTGCTGCGCGCGTTCAAGACCGCGACGATCCAGGAAAACAACATCGTCCAGACCATCGCCTCGGCGGCGGGGACGCTGTCGTCGGTGATCTTCGTGCTGCCGGGCCTGCTGATGATTGGTTGGTGGAGCCACGTGCCGTTCCTGACCACCTTCGGCGCCTGCCTGGTCGGCGGGATCCTGGGCGTGATGTACACCATCCCCCTGCGCCGCGCGCTGGTGACCAATTCCGACCTGCCCTATCCCGAGGGCGTGGCCGCCGCCGAGGTGCTGAAGGTCGGCACCGGCTCGCGGGCCGGCGCCGCCGAGGGCCAGGCCGGCCTGATCGCCGTGGTGCTGGGCACGCTCGCCTCGGCCCTGTTCGCCGCCCTGGCCGCCGCCAAGATCTTCGCCGCCGAGGTGGCGGGCTATTTCAAGGCCGGGGCCGGCGCGACCGGCCTGGGCGCCTCCAGCTCGCTGGCCCTGATGGGGGCGGGCCACCTGATGGGCATCACGGTCGGCGTGGCCATGTTCGCGGGCCTGGCCATCGCCTGGGGCGTGCTGGTGCCGGTCATGACCAGCCTGCACCCGATGCCCGGCGCCACGGTGGCCGAACACGCCCTCACCATCTGGCGCACCGAGGTGCGGTTCATGGGCGCGGGCGTCATCGGCGCCGCCGCCATCTGGACCCTGGGCAAGCTGGCCCTGCCGATCTGGTCGGGCCTGATGTCGGCCTTCGAGGCCAGCAAGGCCCGCAAGGTCGGCGGCGCGGTGATCGCCCGCACCGAGCAGGACATCCCGATCGGCATCGTCGGCCTGGTGTCGCTGCTGCTGCTGGCCCCGGCCGGCTGGTTCCTGGCCCATTTCCTGACCGGCGGCCCGATCACCAGCCTGGCCGCGCCGCTGGTCGCCATCGGCGTCGGCTACGTGCTGATCGCCGGCCTGCTGGCCGCGGCGGTCTGCGGCTACATGGCCGGTCTGATCGGCTCGTCCAACAGCCCGGTGTCGGGCATCGCCATCCTGACCGTGCTGGGCGCCTCGCTGATGGTCGGCGTGGTCGGCCGCGGCGTGATCGGCCCCGACATCGCCAAGGCCCTGGTCGCCTACGCCCTCTATGTCACCACCATGGTCCTGGCCGTGGCCGTCGTGGCCAACGACAACCTGCAGGACCTGAAGACCGGCCAACTGGTCGACGCCACGCCGTGGAAGCAGCAGGTGGCCCTGATCATCGGCGTCATCGCCGGCGCCGTCGTCATTCCGTTCGTGCTGGAGCTGCTGAACCAGTCCAACGGCTTCGCCGGCGCGGCCAATCTCAGCACCGTGGCCGGCTCCACGCCGCTGAACGCGCCCCAGGCGACCCTGATCTCGACCCTGGCCAAGGGCGTGATTGGCGGCGACCTGAACTGGAGCCTGCTGGGCTACGGCGCCCTGATCGGCCTGGGCCTGGTGATCGTCGACATCGTCCTGCGCAAGAGCAGCAACGGCCGCCTCAGCCTGCCGCCGCTGGGCGTGGGCCTGGCCATCTACCTGCCCAGCGCCGTGACCGCCCCGGTCGTGGTCGGGGCCGTGATCGGCTGGATCTACGACAAGACGGTCGACAAGGACCGGATGGGCGAGGCGGCCAAGCGCCTGGGCGTGCTGATCGCGTCCGGCTTCATCGTCGGCGAGAGCCTGTTCAACGTCGCCCTGGCCGGCCTGATCGTCGCCACCCAGAAGCCCGGCCCGCTGGAGGTCCCCTTCGCGCCGTCCGAGCACGTGGGCATGATCTTCGCCCTGATCGCCGCGGCGGTCGTGGTGGCCGTGCTGTACGGCTGGGCGCGACGGTCGGCGAACAAGATCCAGGCCTGATCGGGCTTGATCTGATCGGACAAGGGACCCGGAGGGCGCGAGCTTTCCGGGTCTTTTTTGTTCGGCCAGCAACAATCTGAACCGCTCATCCCGGCGAATGCCGGGACCCAGATCCCAAAGCGGTGTGGTGGATTGGAAAAGGCGCAGCGCTCATGGCGTCAGCCACACCGCCATTCCATCTGGGTCCCGGCATTCGCCGGGATGAGCGGCCTATTGGGGCGCCAGCATCGTCAGCACCTGCTCGCAGCGAAACCGGAACCCCAGCGCCTCGTACAGCGCGATGGCACCGGCGTTGTCGGCGAAGCTGTGCAGGAACGGCGTTTCGCCGCGGTCGACGATTCTGCCGGCCACGTGCAGCATCAGCGTCGCCGCATAGCCCTTGCCGCGATGGTCGGGATGGGCGCAGACGCCGCTGACCTCGGTGAAGCCTTCGGGCTGGAGGCGCTCGCCGGCCATGGCCACGAGTTGGCCGTCGACCTTCACCCCGACGAAATCGCCCAGTTCGTGGGTGCGCGAGAAGAACGGACCCGGCGCGGTCAGGGCGGCCAGGGCCACCATCTGCGGCGAGTCGGCGTCGCCCAGGGGCTGGATCTCGAAGTCCACGGGCTTGGGCCGGGCCAGGGTCTGGGCGACCATCTGGTTGAGCACCGCGCGCTTGGTGACCTGCGTCCCCGGGACCGGCGGAAGGTCGAACCGCTCCACGATCCCGACCTCGCCGGGATGGGCCTGGACCAGCCGGCCCAGGGCGGCCAGGCTTTCGGGCGCGTGGTCGGCCGTCGCGGCGAAGATGCCGAAGTCGGGATGGACGCGAAACGCGCCGCCGTCGACCCGGGCCACATGCGCCTGGCGGGTGGTGAAGGCGTTCCAGATCACGCGGTCGAGCGGGTGGTCGGTCATGGGAAGCGCAACTCCAAGAGCCGTCGCGCTATCGACAGCAGCGCCGTGCGATCATCAACGGGATCCACACCCAGATCATCCTCGATCTGGACGAGCGTATCGACGGTCCCCTCGGCGCCGCCGGTGTCGATAGCCGCCATAACCTTGGGGAGATAGGAATCGTACTCGTCCGATAGGTTAGGATTGCTGCCGACCTGCAGCGGATCCCAATCGGCGAATAGCACCTGCCGAATGCGCTCGATGCGCTGGCGAACAACCTTGCGATCTATGCTCATGCTCGCCCTCCCCACAACTCATCGGCAATAGACCTCGATCAGCGCCTTCACCGCCCCGACCACGGCCAGGGCCGGCTTGTCGTCGTCGTCGAACATCTGGCTGGAGGTGAACACCCCTTCGACCAGCAGCATCATCGCGTCGCCCAGGGCGCCGGGGTCGGACGCGCCCATCTGCGCCGCCTTGGCTCGCAGCCGCGCGCGCAGGTCCTGCTTGTGGCCCTGGGCCACGGCGCGGCCGGCATGGTCGCGGTCGGGGTATTCGACCACGGCGTTGCTGAGCGCACAGCCGCGATAGTCCGCCCCGCCGGACCGCGCCGCCAGGCCTTCGAAATAGGCGACCATCTGGGCCTTGGGATCGTCGGGGAACGCCGTCTCGGCCGACTCGAACCGCTCCCAGAACCCGGCCTCGACCTCGCGCAGCACGGCGGCCACCAGGTCGTCCTTGGACTTGAAGCTGCGATAGAGGCTGGGCTTGGTCACGCCCGCCTTGGTGACGATCTCGTCCACCCCGACCGCCCGGATGCCTTCGCGATAGAACAGGTCGCGCGCGGTCTCGAAGATCCGCTCGGCCGCGCGCGGTCCGGGGCCGTAGGGCAGGTGGTGCTCGGGGGTTTTTTCGTCGAACTTCGTCATGGCGCTTGACGATGTTACTTACCGGTACGTATGCAGGGCGACAAGCCCCGTACCGATCGGTTACATCGCATGATCCTCACGCTTCGCCGCACCCTCGGAAACCGCTACGCCTTCGTCGTCGCGGCGGCCACGTTTCTTGCTCTTTTATCTGCCGCAGGCCTCAGGGCGGCGCCGGGCGTCCTGATCCTTCCGCTGGAAAAGGCCTTCCACTGGGACCGGGGCACGATCTCGCTGGCCGCCGGGATCGGCATCTTCCTCTACGGCCTGACCGGGCCGTTCGCGGCGGCGCTGATGCAATCGTTCGGCGTGCGCCGCACGATCAGCCTGGCCCTGCTGCTGATGGCGGTGTCGACGGGGCTGTCGGCCTTCATGACCCAGAGCTGGCAGTACGTGGCCACCTGGGGCGTGATGGCCGGCGTCGGCAGCGGGGCGGTGGCCATGGTGCTGGGCGCGACCATCGTCAATCGCTGGTTCGTCCAGCGGCGAGGCCTGATGCTGGGCCTGCTGACGGCGGCGACGGCGACCGGCTCGCTGGTCTTCCTGCCGGCCATGGCCTGGATCGCCGATCACGGCGGCTGGCGGCCGGTGGTGCTGACCGTGGCCGCCGTCGCCGCGATCATGGCCCCGATCTGCTGGCTACTGATCCCCGAGAGCCCCGACGCCATCGGCCAGCGCCCGTTCGGCGCGCCCGAGGACTGGACCCCGCCGCCCAAGGGCTCGGCCTCCAACGCCCTGGCCGCGGCGTTCGGCGCCCTGCACCGGGCCAGCAAGACCCGCACCTTCTGGCTGCTGTTCGGCGGCTTCTTCATCTGCGGCCTGACCACCAACGGCCTGATCGGCGTGCACATGATCGCCTTCTGCGGCGACCGCGGCCTGCCCGAGGTCAAGGCCGCCGGCCTGCTGGCGTTGATGGGCCTGTTCGACCTGTTCGGCACCACGGCGTCGGGCTGGCTGACCGACCGCTACGACCCGCGCAAGCTGCTGTTCATGTACTACGCCCTGCGCGGGCTCTCGCTGATCTACCTGCCGTTCTCGGATTTCTCGATCATGAGCCTATCGGTGTTCGCGGTGTTCTACGGGCTGGACTGGATCGCCACCGTGCCGCCGACCGTGCGCCTGGCGACCGAGGCGTTCGGCGACCGTGACGGGCCCATCGTGTTCGGCTGGATCGGAGCGGGCCACCAGCTGGGCGCGGCGACGGCGGCGATCGGCGCGGGCGTGATCCGCGCCCAGCAGGGTCAGTACCTGCAGGCGTTCGTCATCGCCGGCCTGGCCGGCCTGCTGGCGGCGGGGGCGTCGCTGATGGTGCGGCGGTCGTTGGTGGTGGGTGCGGCCTAGAGCGCTTTGTCCCAGGGGTTGAACACCGTCCCGCCCCAGGTCTCGAAATCGCGGACGTTGCGCGTCACCAAGGTCAGGCCATGGACCTCGGCCGTCGCCGCGATGAAGGCGTCGACCGCGGGCATCGTGCGCCGGGCGTTCTCGGCCGCTCGCCGAATGCGCGCCTGGGCCATGGCGACCTCGGCGTCGACCGGCAGCAGCCGGCCGTCAAAATCGACGATCACGGCGCCGAGCCACTGGCGCAGGCCATCGGCCTTTCGACCGTCCGGGCGCCTTTCGATACCGTAGCTGGCCTCGGCGAGGCTCATCACGCTCACGAACAGCGTCGAGAGGGGCTGGGCTTCCAGCCATCGGGTGACGGCTGGGTGCGGGACGAGCTTGGTGGAGTCCGACAGGACGTTGGTGTCGAGCAGGAACATCAGAACTCGATCACCCGCCCCTGATCCGGGTCGCGGGTGAACAGTTCGGCATGCTCGTCGTCGGTCAGAAGCCGGAAGCGGGGATCAAGCCAGGCCGGCGGCCGCTTGGGGACGCCGTCGCCGGCTTCGACCAGGCGACGGTATTCCTCGGCGGACAGCACGACGGCGGCGTCCTTGCCGTTCTTGGTCAGGTGCTGCGGGCCCTGGGTCTTGGCCCGCTCGACCACTTCGCTCAGCTTGGCCTTCGCATCGGCCAGGCTCCAGGTTCCGTCGGGCATGACGCCCTCCCATGACCACTTCGACCGAAAGATAGTCAAAGTGGTCATTTTTGCCAAGCGGCAGGGATGCAAGCGGCAGGGAGGCTGTCCTAGCCTTCCAGGTCTTCGGCCAGGATCGCCATCTCGAACATGAACGAGCCGTCCTCGTCCTCGTCCTGGAAGACGACGCCGATGAACTCGCCCTTCACCTCGACCTCGGCGGAGTCCTTCTGCTTGGGGCGGGCCTTGAGGGCGATGTGCGGGTTGCCGAAGGTGCGCTTCAGATGGCCTTCGAGCTTGGCGATGGTGGCGGCGTCCATGACGGCTCCTGATATCGGTGGGGCGCGCGGGGCGCGGGGGATCGGCGGAAACTAGAGGGCTGGACGCGAAAGTGTAAGGGGTTTTGCGGCGCCGGGCTCGACCATCTGTTGAGAACCGGGCGGGGCCGGGGTCGCCGCGCCCTGGGCGACCAGCCAGTCGCGGAACCGCCGGGCCGCCCGGCTGGCCCGGCCCCGGGGCGTCAGGGCGCAGACCTCGGCCTGGCCTGGGACCAGGCCCAGCGGCGCGACGAGGCGACCGGCGGCCAGGTCGTTTTCCACGAAGGCGAAGGGGCTGAGGGCCACGCCCAGGCCGGCGGCGGCGGCCTCCAGCATGTAGAAATAGTGGTCGAACTCGCGGTTCACCGCCGCCGGCGGCAGGACCAGGCCGGCCGCGGCCTCCCACTCGGCCCAGCTTTCCAGGAAGGTGCGGGTGTGCAGCCGGGGCAGGCCGGCGAGGCTCTCCAGGTCGTGCACCTGGGCGGCCAGGCCGGGCGAGGCCACGGGGCCGACGGCGTGCTTGAGGAAGGGGGCGACGTCGGCGTCGGGGGAGGGCGGGGCGCCCGGCAGGCGCATGCGGATGACCAGGTCGACGCCGTCGGCGCGGAAGTCGAACGGTCCGTTGGACTCGACGATCCGCACCGGGATCTCGGGATGGGCGGCCACGAAGCCGGGCAGGCGCGGGATCAGCCACTTGATGGCGAAGGTCGGCAGGCACGAGACCACCAGCGTCCCGTCGCCGGCCGGCTGGGGCAGGGCGGCTTCGATCTGGTCCAGCGCCTGGGTCAGGGCGCGGGCGAGGGTCAGGCCGGTCTCGGTCAGGGCCAGGCGGTTGCGCGGCCCCTCGGTCAGGGCGACGCCGAGATGGTCTTCCAGCTGCCGGATCTGGCGGCTGATCGCCCCGTGGGTGACGCACAGCTCGTCGGCGGCCAGGGTCATCCGCCCGCGCCGGCCGAACGCCTCGAAAGCGCGCAGGGCGTTGAGCGGCGGAAGCGAGCGGGCGGCCATGTGACGAAACCTCACAGATGTCCGCTGATAAGTCGTTATCGTGGCGCGAGCAAGCCGGAGATAACCGCCAGCATGAAGCCCGCGCCGCCCGCCGCTGTCACCCTCGCCCAATGGCTGGCCGTGTTGGCGATCTGGGGGCTTGCGGCGTACGGGGCCTGCGCGCCGCCGACGCCGGCGGCTCCCGCGCCGATCCGCCTGGCCGCCTGTCGCTGACCCCTTCGGAAGGGAAGGGAAGCTGGACAGTCGAGGAACGAGATGGAAGTCTGACCTCGACGTAGGCGGACCGCGCGCGGGCCGCGTGGGGGCGGGATCATGATCAAGCTGGGCGTGACGATCGCCGCGGGGGCGTGCCTGTTCGCGACAGCGGCCGCCGCCGGGCCGTGCGAGACCCAAGGCGATAAGTCCAGCCGCCCGGTCAAACTCGACTACAAGGCGGATCCCACGGGCTATACGGTCTGGGCCTTCGCGCTTGACCGCGTTCTCACCGAACCCGCCCTGGCGTCCGCCAGAGAGGAGATCGGCTGCACGCGGGCGCAGTTCCAGGTCGGCGGAGAGGCGTACACGCTGGGCGGTGAGAACGGCCAGAGCCTTCTGCGCCGTGCGATCCCTGTCTCGCCGGACAAGCCCGTGCTCGTCCTGGTTCCGGTGCAGAACATGACCGGGGCGTTCGGCCCCGGGTTCGGCGGGGCGCGGCCGGTGTCTGGGCGGACCTACGCGCTGGTCGCGGTGGACGCGCGCGCAGCGACCGCCGTCCGGCTGTACAGCAAGATTCCCACGGACGAGGTCCTGGTGCGTGACCTGACGCGGGTGATCGAGACCGGCGGGCAACCCTTCGCCCGCAAGGCGCGGCCCGACGGCGAGGTGGCGATCGTGCTGTCCCCGAGCGTCGACTGACGCGCCGCGGTCAGGCCCTACTTCCCCTCCGGCTTGACGATCATCGTCCACGACTTGTCATCGCCCAGGAAGGCCTTGGCGGCGTTCTGGACGTCGGCGACCGTCACGCGCTGCAGGCCGGCCAGCACCGAGCGGGTGGCGGTGAGCAGGCGCGGGTCGGTCTGGGCGCCGGACAACGCGCCCAGCCAGTACTCGTTGGTCTCGCGGGCCTTTTCGATCTGGTCGATGCGCGGCTTCTTGGCCCGTTCCAGCTCGTCGGCGGTGACCGGCTTGTCGCGCAGGTCGGCGGCGATCTGGCGGATGGTGGCGATCACCCCGTCGATCTTGTCGGGCGGGGTCTCGACGCTGACCGCCAGGTAGCCCCAGCCGGTGAAGGCCACGCTGGCCGAGGCCGAGGCCGAGGGCGAATAGGTCGCCCCCTGCTTCTCGCGCAGCTCGTCGGTCAGCCGAAGCTGCATCACCTGGGCCAGGACCTGGGTGTTGCGGGCTCGCTGCAGGTCGCTGAACAGGTCATCGGTCTTCCAGGCGATGAACAGCTGGCCCTGGTCGGCCCGGCCCTTGTGAGTGCGCACGACCGGGGTCCGCGAGGGGGCGGGGAAGGGCGCCTTCTCGGCCCCGGCCGGGGCCGGGACGTCGGCCCTAGCCGGCAGGGCGCCGAAGGTCTGGGCCACCGCCGCCACGGCCTTGTCGACCGTGATGTCGCCGACGATCACCACCTCGATGGAGTCGGCGGCGAGGGGGCCGGACACCGCGCTCTTCAACTGCTCCAGCGACGCGCCGGCGATCTGCTGGCGGCTGGGGAAGGTCCAGCGGCCGTCGCCGCCGTGCAGCAGCCCGCCCAGGTCGCGGCTCATCACCCCGCCCGGCGTGCTCTCCAGCTGGTCGTGGATCGTGCCGTAATAGGTCTTGATGCGGTTGAAGGCCTCGGGCCGCCAGCCGCCCTCCGTGGCGTAGGCCGCCAGCACCTGCAGCTCGGTGTCCAGGTCCTCGGGGCGGGTGCGGCCCGACAGGCTGAAGGCGTCGTCCTCGACCCCCAGGCCGGCGTTCCACACCTTGCCGTTCAGCACCCGCTCCATGTCCTGGGTGCTGATCTGCTTGAGCCCGCCCTCGATATAGGCCGAACCGGCCCACAGCGGGCTCTGGCTAGCCGGCGGCAGGTCCAACAGGCCGTGGCCGACCCGGGCCTTCACCAGGATCTGGTCGTCGCGGAACTTGGTCGGCTTGACCGTCAGGCGCACGCCGTTGGCGAAGCGCACGAACACGGTGTCCAGGTCGGCGACCTCCGTCTGCGAGGCCACCGCGCCCTTCGGCCCGAAGGTCGCATAGGGCCAGGCGGTGACGCCCGGCGCGGCCGGGGCGGCGACCGGAACCTTGGCCGAGGCGGCGTAGGCGTCGGTGACGGCCTTTTCCGCACCGTCGATCGCCGTCGGAGTCGGGATGACGATCAGCGGACCGGAGCCGGCGAACTGGGTCTTGAGCAGGGCCGAGACCTTGTCGGCGGTCAGGCCTTTCGTGGCCTCGTCGAACACCGCCAGGTTCTGCGACGGACTGGTGACCACCTCGCGGTCGTCCAGCGTGCCGACGATGGCGCCGGCCAGGGCCGTGGTGCGCTGGGTGGCCTCGCCGGCCGCGGCGGCCACGAAGCCGGCCCGCATGGCGGCGATCTCGCGATCCAGTTCGTCCTGGCGCACGCCGTACTGGACGATGCGGCGCTGTTCCTGCTCGAGCGCCGTCAGGGCCTCGTTCCAGTGGCCCGGCTGGGCGGTGGCCGCCAGGGTGGTGATCTGCGCGGCGTGCTCCTGGTCGTTCTGCATGGCCACGGCGACGATGAACGGCGGGGCGTCCGAGCGGGTCAGCACCTGCAGTCGGCGGTTCAACACCGCGAAGCCCAGCGCCTTGACCAGCTCCTCCTGGTCCTTGGCGCGGGTCTCCAGCTCCAGGTCGGGCGGCAGGACCCAGGCCATCTGGACCGAGGTCTGGGCGCCGGGCTCGACCAGCACCTTGGCGGTCAGGCCGCGCTTGGCCACGGGACCCAGGTCGGGCCTGACGCCGGCCGGGCCGACGGTCTTCCAGTCGCCGAACTTGGCCTTGATCTTGGCCTCCATGGCGTCGACGTCGAAGTCGCCCACGGCCACGACCACGGCGTTCTCGGGCCGATACCAGGCCTGGTAGAAGTCGCGGATGCGCTGGGCCGGGGCGGTCCTGAGGATCTCGGTCTTGCCGATCGGCAGGCGCTGCGGCGGCCGCTGGCCCTGCAGCTGGAAGCCGAAGGTGTTGACGAACACCCGATAGCCGGGGCTGTCGCGGGTGCGCTCCTCAGACAGCACCACGCCGCGCTCGCGGTCGACCGCGTCGGGGGCGATGGTCAGCTCGCCGGCCGCTTCGCGCAGCAGCATCAGCGAGGTGTCGACCGTGTCGTCGTCGGTCTTGGGCAGGTCCAGCTGGTAGGTGGTCTCGCTGAAATTGGTCGAGGCGTTGGTGTCGGCGCCGAACGACAGGCCGTGGCGCTCGAGAATCTTGATCATGTCGCCTTCGGGCACGTTCTTCGACCCGTTGAACGCCATGTGCTCGAGGAAGTGGGCCAGGCCCTGCTGCTCGTCGGTCTCGTCCAGCGAGCCGGCGTCGAACCACAGGCGCAGGGCGGCCTGGCCGGGCGGGGTGGCGTTCTTCTGGATCGCGTAGCGCAGGCCGTTGGGCAGCACGCCGAACCGCACCCGCGGATCGGGCGCGACGTCCGACACCGCCTGCGGCCACTGGCCAGGCTTGACCAGGTCGATGGTCGGCACGCCCGACGTTCTTGCCGGCGTGGCGGGAGCCTTGGTCGACGGCGCGGCGGCCTGGTCGTTTCCGCCGGACTTCGGGTGGGACAGGGTCGCGCAGGCGGAGAGGCTGAGCCCGGCCGAGAGAACGAGCGCCAGGCGCGAAACGCGGATCATGTGCGACCTTGAAGTAGAGCGTTGAAGGTCGCGCACCTTGGCCAAACCGCGTGGCGCAAGCAAGGCGTCGGTGGGGCGGAACGGTCACGCTTCGATGTCGGGCTCGCGATAGAGAGGCGGCCTGGCGTGGTCCGTCGCGGAGGCGTTCGTGAGTTGCTGGATGGCCGCCGCCTGAGAGCCTAAGCGGACTTGGACCAGCCTGCTAGCCGAGCGCGGATCGCACCTTCGTCAGGATGCGTCCCAGCAGATTGCCGCCCTTCCATTCGGCCGGTGAATGTACGGAAGGATCGTCGATCGCCAAGCCTACGCCCCAGATCCAGTCTCGCGGATTTGCCTCAACGAGCATGGCGGCGCCTGTCGACTTGAGTTGGCGGGCCGCGCCCGCGTTCTGGCTGAATTTTGCGAGGTTGCCCTGATAGACGAAGCTGACTTTCCAGCGATCCCAAATATCCTGATGGAAACCTTGGACGTTCTGGCCAAAGCGCTTCTGCTCGTCCGGATTATCCGTCGCCAAGATCGCGTTCGCGGCGCCGTCGTCGCCGAATAGTCGCGCCTTCGAAAACATCATCCATTGCTCAGCAGTGACGACGGTCAGTCCGTCGATCTGGAACGACGTCGGATGCCACTGACTGAACACGCCTTTGATGAAGGGGTGGAAGCTATCGAAGTGCTCGGGCGCCGGTAGGTCGGCCTCAAAGATCGAAGGCGCATCGTGGGTCATCTCGCCATATGACCTCAGATGAGGCGCCGTTCCACCGTCGCCGCCGGTCGTGGAGCCAGCTGATGGGTCTGGCGGGAACCGCGGTCCCCGCATCGGCGCCAGGAACACCTCCCCGGCGCCGGTCGGAACATCGGGGCGCCTTGCGGAGGGGGCTTCCCGAGCCGACACAAGCTTTCTGCCGCCGTTTAAACGCCTTGGACGGCCGGACCAAACCCGTCGGCTCAAGCAGGGTTCGGCCCTTCTGAGACAGGGCGGTGTCCAAAATCCGTATTCGGGATGTCGGCGTCAGCGTCGCTCGAGCGTCCTGGGGAACATCAAAGACCAGCCGCCGAGCAAGGGAGATAAAAGTGCCTGCATCAGTGCTCTTCATGTCCATGTCGCTGGACGGGTATATCGCGGGGCCCAACGATGAAGTGGGCAATCCCGGCGGCGACGACTTCATGCGGTTGCACGCGTGGTACGGGGATTTTTCCCGCCCCGCCGGACCGGTCGGACAGCTTTGGGACGAATGGAACGCGCCCGGTGCGATCCTGGCGGGTCGGCGAACCGTGGAGCAGGTCGATCACTGGGGCGGTGACAATCGAGGTGTCCCGATCTTCGTACCCAGTCACCGGCCGCCCGGGCCATCCGTCGCCAACTATCCGTTGGTCAAATATGTGAGCGACGGGATCGTGAGCGCCATGGCGCAGGCGAAGGCCGCCGCCGGGAACCGGGACGTGTTGATGCTTGGCGCGTATACGGCGCAACGGGCGCTGGAAGCCGGCGTGCTCGACGAACTGCAAATCCACCAGGTTCCAGTCCTGTTCGGATCTGGCCGCCGACTGTTCGACGTCTTGCCGTCGCGCGTCGAGTTGGAGATCGTTCGGGTGATCGACACGCCCGAGGCCACGCACATCCGCTACCGCGTCCGCCGCTGAGCGCCGGTGGAGACCGGTCGGCGGACGGGGGATCCATCGGGGACACGCCCTTGCGGCGTGTCCCCGGGTCTAGCAGGGGGGGCAGGCGGTTGGGGACACGCCGCAAGGGCGCGTCCCCGGTCGTGCGCTTATCCTTGGCCTATCGGCGACAGACACGAGCGATTTCAACGCCCTGAACTTTCTCGACCTAACTTATCCTCACCCCTCCAGACCGCCCTTATCCTGACCTCACCTCGTCGCATGGAAAGGGCGCATGGCCAGCGACCGATGCGGCGGCGGGGGGCGATCGAGCGGGAAGCTTTGTCGGCGGTCCTTTTGGGACCAAACCTCGCGTCTCTGGAGCCGGTCGGGCCTGGAACACAAAAACGACGTGGCGCGAGGGCTGGCGGAGCAACAGGCGGGCGGTGACGCGCTCGCGGTCCGGGACCGGGGTTCGTTGACCTGGCCCGCCCGTCGGAGGCTTCAAGGCGGCGAGGCCCTAACAGGGTTCAGCGCCGCTGCGCTTCCGGATAACGACCGCGCGGAGCGATCGGGCTTCGTCGAAACGGTATTCATTTTCAAACTCCGGACGATGTCCGGCGCTCCGCGTCCCTTTCCATNAACGACCGCGCGGAGCGATCGGGCTTCGTCGAAACGGTATTCATTTTCAAACTCCGGACGATGTCCGGCGCTCCGCGTCCCTTTCCATCAGCTCAGCGAGAGACCGCGTGAGGCGGCGACCACTTGCCCCCACCTGACCGCTTCGCGGTCTGTCGCGGCGAGGGGGCGGAGCCTTCGCACCGGAGCGCTCTTCCCCCTCTGGGGGAAGACGACCGCGAAGCGGTCCGTAGGGGGCAGGGGCGTGAGCCGTGAGGCCCTAGTTGGTCACCGAGAACGTGGCGTTGTTGCCGGTGGCGGTCGAGACGCCCACGACGGCGCGGCCGGAATTGCGGACCGTCACGGTCGAGCGGGCGCTGACGTCGACATTGTTGGACTGGCTGTTGGTGGCGCTCATCGTGCCGCTGCACAGGTTGCAGGCGTAGCCGCTGACCGCGTTGCCGATCGCCGTGGCGCTGGCCCCGGCGTCATAGCCGGTATTGCCCTCGAAGCTGGCGATCACCTCGACCCCGCCGCCGTCGTTGACCTGGACATTGTCGAGCACCAGGCCCGGGCCGTTGGCGTTGCTGGCCATGGCCGAGTTGCCGACGCCGTAGGCCGTGGCCTGGGCGCCCCCGAACTCGTAGGAGGTCGCCTCGGCCTGGGCCCGCACATAGGCGGTGTTGTACTGGTGGCTGGCCACGTCCAGCAGCGTGCCTTCGTTGGCGGCGTTCAGGTTGTTGCCCGAGGCGGTCGCGGCCGTCGTCGTCAGGTTGCTGTTGCCATAGGCCGTGAACTTGGTGGCCGTGACATTGGCCGCGCCGTTGTTCTGGTCGGTGATCACCCGGGCGGCCGACTGGTCGGCGCCGGTCAGGTCGATGTTGTTGCCCGCGGCGGTGCCGGCCACGACCGCGGTCCCGGCCACGTAGTGCAGGATCGCCCCGCCGTCGGCGGCGACGTCGGCCTGGTTGTTCTGGCTGACCCGCGCGCCCATCGACCCGTTGACCATCAGCAGGCCCTGGCTGTTGCCGGCCGCCTGGCTGGTCTCGATGACGTCGCCGGCCTGGGCGGTCTCGCCCTCGATCTGGCTGCGGGCGGTGACCGCGCCGGTGTTGGTCTGGACCATGAAGCCGCTCAGCGTGCCATAGGCCGCCGTGGCCGTGCCGCTGTTGCCGACCGCCGTGGTGGCGATGTTGCTGGACGCGCCCATGGAGCCTGAGGCGTTGACCACGCCGTGGGCCGTGACCGCGCCTTGGTTGACCTGGTTGGAGGTCAGGGCGGCGTCCGCGCCGACCACCGTCGCGCCGAAGGTGTTGGCCCCGGCGGTGGTGGTGGCGGTGACGCCCTCGTCGGCGGTGACGACGTCCAGCGTCTGGTCGGCGAACAGGGCGCCCAGGTTCAACTGGTCGTTCGAGCCCTGGACGGGAACGGTCTGGCTAGTAGCGGCCCCGACGGCCAGCATCGCCCACATCGGGATCGCTGCGATCGTTCCAGCGAGACGGGTCTTCGCGGGTCTGCGCATTGTTGGTTCCCAGGTTGTTGTAGGCGGGCACGAAGGCCCCGGTCGCGCCGACGGTGTTGGCGGCGTAGGGGTCGAACTGCATGCAGCTTTGCGGACCCGGCATGCCGTAGAGGTTGGCGCTCATCTCGATGGTGGCCCGCTCGATCAGCGAGCGCACCGCCAGTTGCATCGGCTCCAGCGCGCCGCGGCCCGCCGAGATGTCGAAGATGTTGCCGTTCAGGAAGTCGAAGACCCCGGCGCTGATCTCGCGGCCGACCACCTGCTTCTGGTAGGAGATCACGTCGACCACCTCCAGCGTGCGGGTGTTGATCAGCCGCAGGTCCAGGGCGATGTTCATCACGAACACCCGGCGGCGGAAATTGCCCTTCAGCCCGTCGGTGTCCTTGTCGCCCACATAGGCGTCCACGCCCGCCGAGCGGATGTTGTAGTTCAGCTCGGTGATGCCGCCGGCCACGTAGAAGTCCGAACCCGGCACCTGGCCCGCCAGGATGCGACGGTACTCGGCCGGCACGTCGGCGCCCGGCTTGGGATTGTCGGAGATCAGCTTGTTGTTGGCGTACTTCAGCTCGTACTCCGACACCGAGGTGTCGAAGCGCTCGACCATCGGCATGCCGGCCTTGGCGAAGGCGGTCATGGCCAGCAGCGAGGCGCCCTGGGTGACCTTGCGGCCCGACCCGTCGGACTCCTCCTTGCCGGTGTAGTCGGCGATGCGGCCGATGGCGACGCGTGGCGCCACCACGTGGTTGGCGCGGGCGTACTGCGCCAGGCAAACCAGGCCCGCCGTGTAGGGCGTGGGGTTGGCGGTCACCGGCGCCCCGCCGATCGGAGTGGCGTAGTTGCCATCCATCATCGGCTTGGGGACGCCGCCGCAGGCGCTGAGCACGGCGCAGGCGCCGGCCAGCAGAAGGTTGAGGCGCTTACTGGCCATTTCCCGATTTCCCGACGTTCGTTCCGGCGCTGATATTGCCGTTGTTGATCTGGTTGGAGTTGACGATCACCGTGTTGTTGTTGCCCTGGGTGACGACCGTCAGATTGTTGCCGATCGCCGTGGAGCTCCCCCAGCCCCCCATGGCGCCGACGCCCGAATAGCTGTCCAGCGATCCCGACGACCGGCTGGACGAATAGACGCTCTGGTCGGCGCCGGTCAGCATGACCCCGTCGACGATGACCCGGTTGCCGTTGGCGTCGCGGGTCGAATACTCGACGACGTGGTTCTCCGAACCCGCCACGCGGCCATAGCCGGCGTTGAACGCGGCGGAGTTGGTGTCCAGGCTCTGGGCCCCGGCCGGGCTGGACAGCACCAGGCCGGTCGCGGCGGCGGCCAGGGCCAGAACGGCCGCGCCGATCGCCAGCGGGCGCCCGGCGCCCGGCAGATTCTTCTCGTTCGCAGCCATCAGAAACCTCGTGAACGCCGACGCGTCCGACAGCTAGCAACCCCCGTGCCAATATCGGACAGCGCTGGGTTTAACTCCGAAGGTCTCGCGATTTGGTTAAGTTCTCCGGCGCGAGGGCCACTTTGACGCGCGGAGAATAAATGCGGCCCGTTCGCGCTCTGGGCGATCCAGCCCATTGATAAGCAGGTCGCTTTGCGAGACCCTGCTTAGAAATAAGTGTCAGGGAGGATTAAGCGTTGCTGGTTTCTCAGATCCTGAAGGACAAGGGCGACCTGGTCTTCACCGCCTCGCCCCACGAGACGGTCGGCGCGGCCGCGGCCCTTCTGCACACCCGGCGCGTGGGGGCCATGGTCGTGCTCGAGGAGGACGAGACGATCGCCGGTATCCTGTCCGAACGCGACATCGTACGGGTGATCGCCGAGGGCGGCGCGGCCGCCCTGTCCAAGCCGATCTCCACCTGCATGACCCGCGACGTGGTCTTCGCCCAGCCGGAAGAGACGGTCGACGCCCTGCTCGCCCGGATGACCGACCGCCGGATCCGCCACCTCCCCGTCTGCAAGGGCAAGCGGCTGGCCGGCATCATCTCGATCGGCGACCTGGTGAAGTACAAGATCAGTGAAGCCCAGGCCGAGGCCGAAGGACTGAAGGCCTATATCGCGGCCGGCTGAGGCGGCGTTTCGGGCGGCCCTGGCGGTCGCCCGCCCACTCTATATATGGCGCCTCTCTATAGCGTGCGGATCAGGCGGCCGGTTCGCCCAGCAGTTCGGCGCCCGAGCCGGCCACGGCGTTGGCCAGGCTGTAGCCCTCCAGAACCGTCGCCGTGGCGTCGCGAGCCCGCAGCAGGGCCTCGCGCAGGGCGCAGGTCGCCAGGTCGCGGCAGTCCTCGCAGCGGCGAAAGGCCGTGCGGCTGACGCAAGGGGTCAGGGCCAACGGCCCGTCGACCAGGCGGATGATCTCGGCGAAGCTGATCGCGGCGGGATCGCGTCCCAGCAGATAGCCCCCGAACTTGCCGCGCCGGCTGGTGACCAGGCCCTGGCGTGACAGTGTAAGAAGTATGGCCTCCAGGAATTTGCGCGGCGCGTCGGCGCGGACCGCCAGCTCGCCGGCGGTGACCTGTCCGTTCTCTCGGGCCAGTTCGATCATGGCGCGCAGGGCGTAGCGCGCTTTCTGGGACAACATGGACGCGGGGCCTCCTCTTGCAGAGGTCTATGAAGCCAGGGGAGGGGATGGCGCAAGCACCGTCGCCGCGACAGATTGCGCGGCGTTGCCGGACGCCGTCCAAAACCATTCACAGATCCACACACAGCCAAAGCGAGGCGTGCGGTTGATCGCGTCGCTTTTGCGGTTGCGACTCCCCGGGGCGGTGGCTACACACCGCCCTCGCTTCGGGGCCAAGGCCCGCCGGACGAATTCAGGCCTTCGGGCCTTGCATTCGGACAGGCGGATCGTTAGGTTCCGCAGCTTCAATCGACTCGGTGACGAATTTGCGAAGACCCCGTCTTCAAGGGCTTCGTCGCCGCGCTTTTGTCCTTCGAAGCGGCTTCGGCCAGCTCATCGACGAAAGTGAAAAAGCCGGTTGACAGGGACGGGTGGCTTCAATAGAAACCGCCCTCCCGGAAGTAACGGAAGCAAGTTCGCAAGAACTTCGGAAGTTTCTTCTCCAGTCATCTGAGGTTTCTTGGAAATCTTTGCTTGACTGGATTGGTGGTTTTCTTTAGAGAGCTGCCACGGTTTACTGGGAATGGCTTTGGTTGTTTCTGGTGGATTGGNAGTCATCTGAGGTTTCTTGGAAATCTTTGCTTGACTGGATTGGTGGTTTTCTTTAGAGAGCTGCCACGGTTTACTGGGAATGGCTTTGGTTGTTTCTGGTGGATTGGTTCGGACGGTTTTGAAAAAAACGGTTTGACACGGAATTCGAGGTTGGATAGATAGCCGCCTCCGCCGACATCGGGCGCTAAACGATGGGCTCCTCGGGAGAGGGGTTCGGGTCTTTGACATTGTTGATTTGGAAAGAGAAACGCAGGCGGCGGCGCTCTGGCGATGACCTCACGGGTCATCTCGATGCGCTGACAATTGCGGTCTCTTGAAGACACCATGAATATCATGGACCGGAAGCTTCGGCTTTCGATCTATCGATGTGATTGGGAACTCGTCAAGAAACTATGCAAACCAGAACCGGATCGTGGGTTTTCCCCCATGGTCTGAAGTCTGTGTTAGCGGTCAACTCAACCTGAGAGTTTGATCCTGGCTCAGAGCGAACGCTGGCGGCAGGCCTAACACATGCAAGTCGAACGGATCCTTCGGGATTAGTGGCGGACGGGTGAGTAACACGTGGGAACGTGCCCTTTGGTTCGGAACAACTCAGGGAAACTTGAGCTAATACCGGATGTGCCCTTCGGGGGAAAGATTTATCGCCATTGGAGCGGCCCGCGTAGGATTAGCTAGTTGGTGGGGTAAAGGCCCACCAAGGCTACGATCCTTAGCTGGTCTGAGAGGATGATCAGCCACATTGGGACTGAGACACGGCCCAAACTCCTACGGGAGGCAGCAGTGGGGAATCTTGCGCAATGGGCGAAAGCCTGACGCAGCCATGCCGCGTGAATGATGAAGGTCTTAGGATTGTAAAATTCTTTCACCGGGGACGATAATGACGGTACCCGGAGAAGAAGCCCCGGCTAACTTCGTGCCAGCAGCCGCGGTAATACGAAGGGGGCTAGCGTTGCTCGGAATTACTGGGCGTAAAGGGAGCGTAGGCGGATAGTTTAGTCAGAGGTGAAAGCCCAGGGCTCAACCTTGGAATTGCCTTTGATACTGGCTATCTTGAGTACGGAAGAGGTATGTGGAACTCCGAGTGTAGAGGTGAAATTCGTAGATATTCGGAAGAACACCAGTGGCGAAGGCGACATACTGGTCCGTTACTGACGCTGAGGCTCGAAAGCGTGGGGAGCAAACAGGATTAGATACCCTGGTAGTCCACGCTGTAAACGATGAGTGCTAGTTGTCGGCAGGCATGCCTGTCGGTGACGCAGCTAACGCATTAAGCACTCCGCCTGGGGAGTACGGTCGCAAGATTAAAACTCAAAGGAATTGACGGGGGCCCGCACAAGCGGTGGAGCATGTGGTTTAATTCGAAGCAACGCGCAGAACCTTACCACCTTTTGACATGCCCGGACCGCCGCAGAGATGCGGCTTTCCCTTCGGGGACTGGGACACAGGTGCTGCATGGCTGTCGTCAGCTCGTGTCGTGAGATGTTGGGTTAAGTCCCGCAACGAGCGCAACCCTCGCTATTAGTTGCCATCAGGTTTGGCTGGGCACTCTAATAGTACTGCCGAAGTTAATTCGGAGGAAGGTGGGGATGACGTCAAGTCCTCATGGCCCTTACAAGGTGGGCTACACACGTGCTACAATGGCGACTACAGAGGGCTGCAATCCCGCGAGGGGGAGCCAATCCCTAAAAGTCGTCTCAGTTCGGATTGCACTCTGCAACTCGAGTGCATGAAGTTGGAATCGCTAGTAATCGCGGATCAGCATGCCGCGGTGAATACGTTCCCGGGCCTTGTACACACCGCCCGTCACACCATGGGAGTTGGCTTTACCCGAAGGCGCTGCGCTAACTCGCAAGAGAGGCAGGCGACCACGGTAGGGTCAGCGACTGGGGTGAAGTCGTAACAAGGTAGCCGTAGGGGAACCTGCGGCTGGATCACCTCCTTTCTAAGGATGTTCCTCCAGCTTCGGCTATTGGAACACCGATTATATACAGTGAGCGGATCGCCGCCGTCTTCGTTTCTCTTTCCACTCCTCGTCAGCCGCTCAAGGCCGTCGAGGCGATCGCGAGCCCAGGAGCGGTTCTGACCTCTTTGGTCAGGCTGATCTGTGTGGCCTATGGGCCCGTAGCTCAGTTGGTTAGAGCGCACGCTTGATAAGCGTGAGGTCATAAGTTCAAGTCTTATCGGGCCTACCACTCTCTCCAACAGCACCAGGATCACCGACCCAGCTCTCCTGGGCTTAAGCAACTCACACCGAGTGTGAGGGGCCATAGCTCAGTTGGTAGAGCGCCTGCTTTGCAAGCAGGATGTCGTCGGTTCGAATCCGTCTGGCTCCACCATCTTCTCATCCGGAGAGGGTGGTAACGCGATCGAGGATTGATCAAGTTTGCAGTCGCGACTGTTGCCTCCATGAGGCATGCGCGATCTGTGATAATGACATCGTGAAGGTAGGGTTCACCCGCCGACAGCATCTCACCCTTGGGATGCTTGAGGTTTTAGGGCGGACTTTGAAGAAGACATCAAATGTCTGACTGTAAAGCGCATGCCGCAGCTCCCTAGAGCTGTAGCGCATGGGTTTTGCTGAGAACGATCAAGCGCATAAGGGCTTCTGACGGATGCCTTGGCATTGAGAGGCGATGAAGGACGTGGCACGCTGCGATAAGAGCCGGGGAGGCGCGAGCACCCTTTGATCCGGCTATCTCCGAATGGGGAAACCCACCTTAATGACCATTCCACTTTGCTTCAGCTTCGGCTGGAGCGGTAGTGGTGTGGTTGTGACAGGTATAATGGGCTGAATACATAGGCTCCATTAAGCAAACCCGGGGAACTGAAACATCTCAGTACCCGGAGGAAAGGACATCAACCGAGACTCCCGTAGTAGTGGCGAGCGAACCGGGACCAGGCCAGTGCTGTCGTGACATAAAGCTGAACGACTTGGAAAGGTCGGCCATAGTGGGTGATAGCCCCGTAAGCGTCAAATAGCGACAGACTCGAGTAGGGCGGGACACGTGAAATCCTGTCTGAACATGGGGGGACCACCCTCCAAGCCTAAGTACTCCTCAATGACCGATAGCGAACAAGTACCGTGAGGGAAAGGTGAAAAGCACCCCGACAAGGGGAGTGAAACAGATCCTGAAATCGGAAGCCTACAAGCAGTCGGAGCCACCGCGCGTGGTGACGGCGTACCTTTTGTATAATGGGTCAGCGACTTCATGTGCCGTGCAAGCTTAAGCCGTTAGGTGTAGGCGCAGCGAAAGCGAGTCTGAATAGGGCGAATAAGTACGTCGCATGACGACCCGAAACCAGGTGATCTATCCATGAGCAGGTTGAAGGTAAGGTAACACTTACTGGAGGACCGAACCGGTGAATGTTGAAAAATTCTCGGATGACTTGTGGATAGGGGTGAAAGGCCAATCAAACCTGGACATAGCTGGTTCTCCGCGAAAACTATTTAGGTAGTGCCTCAGACGGACTCCTCGGGGGGTAGAGCACTGAATGGATGCGGGGGGAGCGATCTCTACCAATTCTAATCAAACTCCGAATACCCGAGAGAGATATCTGGGAGACACACGGCGGGTGCTAACGTCCGTCGTGAAAAGGGAAACAACCCTAACCATCATCTAAGGCCCCCAAGTTCTGGCTAAGTGGGAAACGATGTGGGTTTGCTTTGACAACCAGGATGTTGGCTTAGAAGCAGCCATCATTTAAAGAAAGCGTAACAGCTCACTGGTCAAGCGAACCTGCGCGGAAAATGTAAC
>NZ_LMFX01000010.1:0-93809 GCF_001426985.1 Caulobacter sp. Root1472
TCACAACCCTCAACGAAGCGGCTCAACTCCACCTCCCGACTGCTACTCCAGCATCAGGATTCTAGCCGATTTGGCGGTGTTTTCACACAGCCTCGACCCATCTGAGACGTTGGACAAGGCGAAGATCAATGGCCGGAGTAGGCCGGTAACAGACTGTCTGCCTCGCCGGCGCCCTCACGCCCGGAAGCTGGTTGAACGGGAGAGCGCCTCCCACGCCGACATCTCCGTTCGCATCGCGTGCAGCTTCTGCTCGACCAGCCCGAGGGCATCCTCGCCCAGGAACAGGCGCACGGGTGGATTTTCCGCCTCGACGAGCGCGAGCAGCGCCAGGGCGGCCTTGGCGGGGTCGCCTGGCTGCTTGCCGCTCTTCGCCTGGCGAGCGCCGCGGATAGGGTCCATGACCCCATCGTAATCGTCGATGCTGCGGGGCGTTCGGTCCATTGAGCGGCCGGCCCAGTCAGTGCGGAATTGGCCGGGCGCGAGCGCGGTGACGCGAACGCCGAACCCCGCTACCTCCTTGCCGAGCGCCTCTGAGATGCCTTCGAGCGCGAACTTGCTGCCGCAGTAGAAGCTGATCCCGGGCATGGTGATGAAGCCGCCCATCGAGGTCACGTTGACGATGTGGCCGCGGCGACGAGCGCGCATGCCAGGCAACACCGCCTTGATCATCGCCACGGGGCCGAAGACGTTGGCCGCGAACTGGCGCTGAAGGTCGTCTGTCGACGACTCTTCGAGCACGCCCTCGTGACCGTAGCCGGCATTATTGACCAGGACGTCCACAGGGCCAGCTGCCGCCTCGGCTCGGGCGACGGCTTCCGGGATGGCGAGGTAATCGGTCACGTCGAGCAGCAGCGGGTGCGCGCGTCCGGGCGCGACAACGGCGAAACGTTCCACATCCTCGACCCGGCGTACGGTCCCGATCACGCGGTGGCCGGCCGCGAGCGCCCCGGCGGCGAACGCACGACCGAGCCCGGAACTCACGCCTGTGATGAGAAAGGTTTTCAGCGATTCGCGGGTCATGATAGCTCCTAGGAAGGCCTGTAAATTATATCATGATATAATCCCTCGATGCCCTCCGCCAAGATCGATCCGCCATCTCCTGGCCCGACCACCCGTGAGCGCGTGCTCCAGGCCGCCGAACGTCTGCTCGGCAGGGGGCGGCCCGAGTTCTCCATGCGCGAGTTGGCCGTGGAGGCGGGCGTCAGCTTCGCGACCCCGTTCAATCTCTTCGGCGCCAAGGGCGCAATCCTGCATGCCCTATCTGCGCAGCGGATCGAGACGATGCATGCGCGGTTCGCCAGCAACACGCCGCCTGGCGATGCCGCGGCGCGAGTTCTCGCGACGGTCGGCATCGCTGCAGCGGTGATGCTGGACAGCCCGGCGGTCAACCGAGCGGTGATGGCCGCGCTGGGCGCCCCGAGCGGCGAATCTGGCGGCGTGTGGGCCCTTTCGCGAGCGCTGTGGGCCGAGGCGCTGGGTCACGGCGAAGGGCTGGCGCCGAGGATGACGGTCCTCGCGCGGATGACTCTGCCCGATCAGCTCGCGCTCACCTTCCGCGGCGCACTATCCTTCTGGACAGCGGGCGAGATCGTCGATCAGGACCTGGGCGCGCGGGCCAAGGCGGCGGCTGCAGCGCTGTTGCTCGGCTTCGTCGATGAACAAGCCCGCGACCAACTCGAAGCCATGCTCAGCGAGCTCGCTGACGGCTAACATTGGACGTAGAGCGGTCGTCGTTCACCGGCGAAAGCAAGGACCGGAAACCATAGCTGACATTGAACGCGTCCACCGCCAGACCGCAGCGACGTCAAAGTGCGGTCGCTACGAGCCGCCCCTGCTCGCGCGCCCAGCTAGGCCTTGCCTGGCCGATACATTCAGGCCCTAATTCGGTTACAGATCGAGCCCAGTGTGGCGGGGTCGGAGGTTTCGTCCATGTTCGCGTCCCGCATCGCCCTCGCCGCGCTGATCGCCCTGCCTCTGATGGGGCCGCTGGCCTTGCCCGCCGCCGCGTTCGCCCGCTCGGCCGACGACGAGGTGGTGACCACCGCCGCCGCCCGCGCCACCCGGCCGCCGACCGAGGCCGAACTGGAGAAGGCCAAGGCCGACGCCCAGGCCCGCGACGCGGCCGAACGGGCCAAGCCGGCCGCCGTCGACCCGCTGTCGGCCTGGATGGCCGACGCGCCGCCGGTCCAGGGCGATCCGCTTCATTATGCGCCGCGCGCCGAGCTCGACGTGAACGGCTATCCGCTGGACAAGGACGGCAAGCGCCAGGTCCATGGCGAGATGGGCGTCAGCGTCGGCACCGGCGGCTATCGCAGCGGCTATGTCTCCAGCCTGATCCCGATCGGCGAGACCGGCACCCTGGGCGTCGCCGTCAGCCAGACCGACTTCGGCAAGCATGGCGGCTATGGCTACGGCGGCTATGGCGGTTACGAAGGCTATGGCGGCTACGGCGGCTATGGCGACGGGTACGGCTGGGGACGGCGCGGCGGAACGTCCCAGTCCCTGGCCCTGTCGCTGGACATGCGCGGCGGCGGCGGACGCTCCAAGTCCGACACCCCGGAAGGCTGCGCCCCCGGCTTCCGCGACGGCGACCGCTATGTCGAGCCGGTCTGGGTGACCCAGATGCGCGGCGACAAGAGCTGCGCGGCCGCGACCGCCCGCCCCTAGGCCGAGACCGAGACCGATCGTCGCGAAGACATAGTCTTGTTCGCCGATACTTAAGAGCTTGCGGTCAAGGTGCGCGCCTCAGGGCGTCATCGGACCGATCTATGCAGCCGGAAATCACCGCTTTCCATCACCCCGCCACCGGGCGGGTGACCTATCTGATCGCCGATCCGGCCACCTTGCTCTGCGCGTTCGTCGACCCGGTCCTGGACTATGACCCGATGACCCAGGCCGTCGACACCCGCTTCGTCGACGCCATCATCGCCGACGTCCGCGCCAGGGACCTGGGCCCGACCTGGATCCTGGAGACCGGCCTGCACACCGACCACCTGTCGGCGGCGGGCCACCTGAAATATGAGACCGGCGCCTCGATCTGCATCGGCGCCCCGGTGCTGGACAGCCTCAAGCGCCTGGTCCCGGTGCTGGGAAGCGACGGCGTCGACCTGGACGGCTGGGACTTCGACAAGCTGGCCCAGGACGGCGAGGCCCTGCCGATGGGCGGCGTCGAGATCACCGCCATCGCCCTGCCCGGCCGTCTGCCCGGGGCCACGGCCTACCAGGTCGGCGACGTCGTCTTCGCCGGCTCGGCCCTGCTGCCGCCGGACCAGGGGCTGGACGACAGCGCCGCCCCCGGCGCCGACGCCGCCGGCCAGCACGCCGCCGCCCGCCGCCTGCTGGGCCTGCCGCCCGAGACCCGCCTGCTGGTCGGCCAGACCGGCGCGGCCGCCGACGCCTGGGACACCACCGTCGCGGACCAGAAGGCCCGCAACATCGACGCCGGCGACGCCGTCCCCGCCGAGGCGTTCGTCGCCCGCCGCGCCGCCGTCCTGGCCACGCCCGGCCCGCTGGCCGCCCCGGCCCTGCAGGTCGGAATCCGCGCCTTCCGCCTGCCGCCGCAGGACGAGGACGGCAAGCGCTTCCCCCCCGTCGACATCAGTTCCCTTTAAAAACCCACTTGCTTCGCAACGGCTCTGGCGGCTAGATGCTTCGCGCGCGAACAATTTGTCGCGTGAACAGCTTGATCGCTAGAGCGGGAGCCGCGCCGTGGCCGAAGACAAGAGCGCCGAACTGACCGCGGCCCAGGCCGACAACCTCCCGGGCCTGCTGGGCCTGGAATGGACGCAGGCGGTCCCCGGCCGCGTGACCGGCCGCATGACCGTGGCCAAGCATCACATGGCGCCCAACGGCTTCCTGCACGCCGCCAGCGTCATCGCCCTGGCCGACAGCGCCTGCGGCTACGGCTGCGTGGTGTCCCTGCCCGACGGCGCCAGCGGCTTCACCACCATCGAACTGAAGTCCAACTTCCTGGGCACGGTGCGCGAGGGCGGCGGCGTGGCCTGCGAAGCGACCCTGGTCCACGGCGGCCGCAACACCCAGGTCTGGGACGCAACCGTCACCGCCGAGGCGACCGGCAAGACCATCGCGCTTTTCCGCTGCACCCAGATGGTTCTCTACCCCAAGGCCTAGGTCCGCCCGGGCCCCAGGCGGGAAACCGCGCCCCGCGACACAAAAGCTTGTCACAGGCTCTTGCGCTCTTCGGGCGACGCCGCTAGGTATCCCGCCCTCACTCAAGGCCAGCCCCCGGGCAGGCCCCGAAGACCCCCTGGAGAGGTGGCAGAGTGGTCGAATGTACCGCACTCGAAATGCGGCGTGCCTGGAAGGGCACCGTGGGTTCGAATCCCACCCTCTCCGCCACTAACCCCTAAAACCAGACCTCCGCCTCGCCAGGCGCGCGCGGGCGGCCGTCGTGGCCTCAGCGGATCGTGACGCGCTTGACGACGATCGTGTCCCCGCTGTCGACGGCGGGAACCTTGGCCTCCAGCACCTCGACCTCGGCGCCGGCGTCGCGGAATTCGTCCAGGCGGGCGGCCGTCTGCGAGCCGAAGGCGGTGGCCGGCAAGCTGATGCTGAAACTGCCGGCGCCTCGGATCGCCTGCATGACCAGATCGTCGGTCAGGTAGTAGCGCGCCCAGTAGCGGTCGGGATCGGTGGCCATCACGTGGGCCGCCTCGGCTTGCCGGGCCTGCTCCTGGTCACGGCGCGCCTGCACCAGCTTGGCGTCCTCGCGCGCCATCGCCAGCTCGGTCTTGAACGACATCGAGACCTCCCTCCAGGTCGAAGACAACCTGAACTATTTTCTGAGTAGCAGCACCACCTTAGCGCCCATGATCGACGGCGCAAGACGTCGGCGGTCGCCAGCCGCGCGTCGGCCGGCTAGCCTCGGTTCGAGTCGCTTGAGCGGAGTCCTGTCGTGAGCGCCGATCCACCGTCCGTCGAGCCGCCCGCCGAGCCGGCCACCGGCCGCCCCTGGTGGAAGGACGCCGTCGTCTACCAGGTCTATCCGCGCTCCTTCCTGGACACGAACGGCGATGGCGTGGGCGACCTGCCGGGGATCACGGCGCGGCTGGACTATCTGCAGGCCCTGGGCGTCGACGTGGTGTGGCTGAGCCCGCACTTCGACAGCCCCAACGCCGACAACGGCTACGACATCCGCGACTACCGCGAGGTGATGGCCCAGTTCGGGACCATGGCCGATTTCGACGCCATGCTGGACGGGATGAAGGCGCGCGGCATCCGGCTGATCATCGACCTGGTGGTCAACCACACCAGCGACGAGCACGCCTGGTTCGTCGAGAGCCGCAAGGGCCCAGGCAGCCCCTATCGTGACTACTACATCTGGCGCGACGGCAAGGATGGGGGACCGCCCAACAACTATCCCGCCTTCTTCGGCGGCCCGGCCTGGACCCTCGACGAGGCGACCGGGCAATACTACCTGCACTATTTCGCCGCCAAGCAGCCCGACCTGAACTGGGAGAACCCCAAGGTCCGGGAAGAGGTCCACGACCTGATGCGGTTCTGGCTGGACAAGGGCGTGGCGGGCTTCCGGATGGACGTGATCCCGTTCATCTCCAAGCCGCCCGGCCTGCCGGACCTGACCCCGGAAGAGCTGCGCGCGCCGCAGTTCGTCTACGCCGCCGGCCCGAGGCTGCACGACTACCTGCGCGACATGCGCCGCCAGGTGCTGGACCACTACGACACCATGACGGTCGGCGAGGCCTTCGGCCTGCGCCCGGACGACGCCCGCGACCTAGTCGACAGCCGCCGCCGCGAGCTGGACCTGGTTTTCAATTTCGACATCGTGCGGATGGACATCGACGGCTGGCGCAAGACGTCCTGGACCCTGCCCCGGCTGAAGGCGCTCTACACCGAGCTGGACCAGGCGGCCGGGCCGTTCGGCTGGAACACGGTGTTCCTGTCCAACCACGACAACCCGCGCGCGGTCTCGCACTTCGGCGACGACGACCCGGTCTGGGTCGCGCGCTCGGCCAAGGTCCTCAACACCCTGATCCTGACCCAGCGCGGCACGCCGTTCCTCTACCAGGGCGAGGAACTGGGCATGACCAACTATCCGTTCCAGACCCTGGACGACTTCGACGACCTGGAGGTGGCCGGCCGTTGGCGCGACGTGCGCCACCGGGTGTCGGAGGCCGAGTACCTGGCCAACGCCCGGGCCATGGGCCGCGACAACAGCCGCACGCCGATGCAATGGAGGGACGGCCCGAACGGCGGCTTCACGACGGGCCAGCCCTGGCTGGCGGTCAACCCCAACGCCGCGACGATCAACGCGGCGGACCAGGTTGCGCGGCCGGACTCGGTGCTGGCCCACACCCGCGCCCTGATCGCCTTCCGGCGCGGGTCCGCCGACCTGCGCGAGGGCGACTACCGCGACATCGACCCCGACCATCCGCAGGTCTTCGCCTATCGCCGGGGCCAGCGGATCCTGGTGCTGCTGAACTTCGGCCGCGAGACGGTGCGCTATGCGCTGCCGGAGGGTCTGACGGTCGAGGGGGCGGCGTTCGGCGCGGCCGAGGTCGCGGACGGGATCGTCACTCTGAGGGGGTGGGACTTCGCGATCCTGATCGTCAGCGACGCTTAGGCGACCGAAGCGACCGTCCGAGCCAGAAGATTCCCAAGCCCACGATGATCGGCACGCCGCCGAAGCTCAGCACGAACAGCAGCGAGAAGCCCATGTCGCTCCCGCCGCTCCCCACGGCGTAGATGACGCCGACCAGCGAGCACAGGCCGCACAGGGTCATCATCAGCCCGCCCACCGCCATCAGCAGCGCCCCGAACAGCCTGGCGACGGGATCGCGCCCGTCCTGGTCCGAACTCATGTCGTCCTCCCCTGACCGCGCGCGAGCGCCTCGGCGCCCGCGGCGCCGGGGCGGTAGAAGGTGTTGTAGGTGTCGAACGGGATGATCCGACCGTCCGGCTCGACAAAGTGCACGCACGAGCGCTTCACCGTGCCCAGGTCGAAATTGTAGCGGTCCAGGAACTGCGAGATCACCACGCGGAAGGTGTGTTCGTAGGCCAGGCTCTGGGGCACGGCGGCCTCGGGCAGGCAGCACAGCAGGGCGGCCAGCTTGTCGGAGGTGTCCGCCTGGGCCGTGGACAGCGACAGCAGGTCGAAGACCTTCCGTTGCAGCTCCGGATAGGCCTCGAACGTCACCGTGCTGGGGGCGGCGGCGACGAACAGCTCGCGCGGCAGCAGCGCGGTCACCGGCGCCACCTCCTGGCCATTGCGCAGGCCGTAGCCGATGCAGATCTGGTCGGGATTGCATGGCAGGGGGATCAGGTCCTCCAGGGCGAAGACCCCCGCCTCGGCGATCCGGCGGCGGACCTCGGTCAGGACGATGCGATGGTCGCGGGCGTCGAAGCCGTCGTTGCGGCCGGCGTCCTGGATCGGCTGGAAGGTCACGCCGCGTACGCAACGCCAGGTCAGGGCGTGGCGGACGATGTCGGCGATCTCGTCGTCGTTGACGCCCTTCTTCAGGGTCACCACCAGGGTGGTCGGAATGTTGTTGCGCTCCAGCGCCTCCAGCGCCTGGGCGCGGACCTTGACCAGATCGGCGCCGCGCAGCTGCATCAGGGCGTCGCGGCGCAGGCTGTCGAACTGCAGATAGACCTCGAACCGGGGCATGTAGGTCGCCAGGCGCTCGGCGAAGCCGGGCTCGCGGGCGATGCGCAGGCCGTTGGTGTTGATCATCAGGTGGCGGATGGGCCGGGCCCGGGCGGCGGTCAGGATCTCGAAGAACTGCGGATGCAGGGTGGGCTCGCCGCCGGACAGCTGCACCAGATCGGGCTCGCCCTCGGAGGCGACGATGACGTCCAGCATCGCCTCCACCTCGGCCAGGGGGCGATGGGCGTCCAGGCCGGTGGACGAGCCGGCGAAACAGACCGGGCAGGTCAGGTTGCAGGCCTCGTTGATCTCCAGGATCGCCAGGCAGGAATGCTGCTCGTGGTCCGGGCACAGACCGCAGTCGTAAGGGCAGCCATGGTCGGTGCGGGTCTGGACGGCCAGGGGCCGGTCGCCCGGCTTGAGCCAGTCTTTCTGGGCCTTCCAGTAGCCCAGGTCGTCGGCGATCAGGGTCTTCTGGACGCCATGTTCGCGACAGCGCTTCTGGTAGTAGACCCGCTCGCCCTCGGCGATGATCTTGGCCGGGACCAGAGCCAGGCAGGTCTCACACAGGCTGGTGGTCTGGCCCAGGAACAGGTAGGGGGCGGTCTTGCGCGCGACGCTCTCGCCGTCGATCGGCGCGGTAATAGACCCATCCATAGATCACCAGCCCCAGGCAAAGCAGATGGAAGAGGTTAAACGGCCCGATCAACCGGGGATAGGGCTTTAGGAACTCCCAGCAGAACCGCTGCAGGCCATACCAGCCGCACATGACGTAGAAGCCGCGCCGCATCGCCCAGTCGCGCCGGCGCGCCAGGCCCATGAGGTAGACGGCCAGGAACAGGGCCATGCTGGCCGACTCATAGAGCTGCACCGGATGGCGGCCTACCCCGTCGCCCAGGTCCACCGCCCAGGGCAGCCGGGTCGGCGCGCCATAGGTGTCGTCCGGCAGGCCCGCGAAGAAGCAGCCCAGCCGCCCGACCGCCACGCCGAGGCTGAAGGAGCCGACGAAGATCCCGCCGGTCGAACCCTTGACGCCCCGCAGCGCCTTGTAGACCTCGACACCGACGATGGCGCCGACCAGGGCGCCGGCCACGCTGTGCGACAGGGCGGGCGCATGCTCGCGCAGGGAGTTGAACGAGCCGGCCAGCCAGGCGCCGGGGATGGCCCCGAGGGCCAGGAACAGGAAATAGCCGCCGTCGACCCGGGCCGCGACCGGCCGGACCTGGTCCTTCAGCCGCCAACGGTAGACGGCGGCCGTCGAGGCGGTCCCCAGGCCCCAGGCCAGCAGGTCGAAGGGCAGGTGCGCCCAGGGGGCGGTCGCGACGGGGATCATGGCCGCAAGCAGCCCTCATCGCGCGCCGCTTCGCAAGCCGCCAGAAGCGAAAAAGGGCGCCCGCCGGCTGGCGGACGCCCTTCATGCGTTCCGGAAAGCCTACGCCTTGATGAAGGCCAGCAGGTCCGGATTGATGATCTCCGGATGGGTGGTGCACATGCCGTGCGGCAGGCCCGGATAGGTCTTCAGCGTGCCGTGCTTGACCAGCTTGATCCCCAGCAGGGCGCTGTCGGCGATCGGCACGATCTGGTCGTCCTCGCCGTGCATCAGCAGAACCGGCACGTCGACCGACTTGAGGTCGTCGGTGAAGTCGGTTTCCGAGAAGGCCTTGATGCAATCGTAGTGGGCCTTGGCGCCGCCCATCATGCCCTGGCGCCACCAGTTCTCGACCGTGGCCGGCGAGACCTTCGCGCCCGGGCGGTTGTAGCCGTAGAACGGGCCGGCGGCGATGTCGTGGAAGAACTGGGCGCGGTTGGCGTTCTGGGCTGTGCGGAAGCCGTCGAACACCTCGATCGGCAGACCGCCGGGGTTCTTGTCGGACTTGACCATGATCGGCGGCACGGCGCCGATCAGCACCACCTTGGCCACCCGGCCCGGCTTGGCGCGGGCCGCGTAGTGGATGGCCTCGCCGCCGCCGGTGGAGTGGCCGACATGGACGGCGTTCTTCAGGTCCAGGTGGTCGGCCAGGGCGATGACGTCGGCGGCGTAGGTGTCCATCTCGTTGCCGGTGTCGGTCTGGCTGGACCGGCCATGGCCGCGGCGGTCATGGGCGATGACCCGGAAGCCCTCGCCCAGGAAGAACATCATCTGGTTGTCCCAGTCGTCGGCGCTGAGCGGCCAGCCGTGGTGGAACACGATCGGCTGGGCGGTCTTGGGACCCCAGTCCTTGTAGAAGATCTGTGTACCGTCCTTGGTGGTGATGAAGCCGCTGCTCATTTTGGTGTCTCCTGGGGATTTGGGCGAAGCCTTGGGCGTCGCCGCGGACGATGGGGTCGGCGCAAGGGACGGAAGGGCGGCCACGAGGGCCAGGCCCAGGCCGCTGGCGACGACGCCGCGCCGCGAGGCGCCGTCCTGGTCGCTGGAAGATGTGGTCATGCCCCGCCTCTCTGCCGGTCCGGCGGAGGGACCGCCGGATTCGGGCCGGAGGCTAGGCCGTTCGCCGGCCGGGCGCTTGGACATGCCTGCCGTGACTTGAAGGTTCTGCGCACCTGACAGCGTTGGCGCCCAGCGGCTCGCCGGGCCGCCTCAACCTTCCGGGCGGAAGAAGGTGTTGGCCGTCAGCCGCCCGGCGCGCGGATCGGCGCTGGCCGGGCGGTCGGCCAGCACGCCGGCGTGCAGCAGGTTGCTGGCATAGACCACGATCCGGTTGAAGGCCGGCGCGACCGCGGCCGTCTGTTCGTAGAGCGGGTCGGAGGCCGTGATGTAGCCGTCCTGGCCGCCGGCGCCGTCGGCCATCTCGCGACGCGCCGCCGCCAGATAGGCCGGGCCGCGCGCCGGATCGATCGCCTCGAAGCCCGTGGCGCGATGGCGGTAGAAGGCCGTGCCGCCGTGCGGCGGGCCGCAGAGGTAGTGCAGGATCGCCAGTTGGGCCGGCGCCGTGGTGTCGATGTGGGGCAGGCGCTGGGCCGGTGTCGCCTGGTCGGCCGGCAGGGTGGCCATCGACAGGGCGCAGGTGACGTGGGCGCGGCCGTCGGGCGGCGCGCCGAACGTCGTCGCCAGATGCGGCCGCAGGGCGGTGACCAGCGCCTGGACATAGCCCTGTGGCGCCGGGGCCCGGACGCCGGGATAGAAGTTGGCGGCGGCCCTGACCGGCGCCAGCCTGGCCGTCTCGGCCGCGAACGCGACCAGGCCTTCGGCGCCCGTCAGCAGGCCGTCGACGACCAGCACCGGATGGCCCTCGCGGCCGACCCGCAGCACCTCGACGCGGGGATCGGGACCCGGCGCGAAGGCGGGCCCCCTCACCGCCGGGGCGCCTCGCCGGCCTCGGCTGTGGCCAGGCCGGGCGCCGCCGTCGAGAAGCCGTGGGCATGGATCTCGGTCAGCAGGGCGCGATGGTCGGGCAGGCCGGCAGCGGCGCGCAGGCCCGCCTCCCGCACCCGCGCGAAATCGGCCCGGGCCAGGTCGCCATGGACGTGGGCGGCCGGGTCTACCCGGGTCTCGAAGCCCATGCCGTACAGAATGTACTGATAATTGAAGTACTTGAAGCTCTCGTGCAGGTTCGGGAAGTCGAACACGTTGGGCGGTCGATACTTCCACATCGCCAGGTGGTCCCGCAGCGTCTCGGGGATCGAGGCCGGGTCGGCGTTGTCGGTCCAGAAGCGGTTGTCGGTCCGCTGGCTCAGGCAATAGTGCAGCTTGATGAAGTCGATGGCCCGCAGGTAGCGGTCGGTCATGGCCGCGTTGAACTGGCGGGCGGCGGCCTCCATCCCGCCCCGGCGCGGCAGGTTGCGGGCCAGCATGTAGGCGGCGGCCTCGATCAGCACGATGCCGGTGGACTCCAGCGGCTCCAGGAAACCGCCGGACAGGCCGACGGCGACGCAGTTCCTGATCCAGTGCGCCTGGCGATGGCCGACCTTCAGCTTCAGCAGGCGGGGCGTCAGGCCGTCGCCGGCCTGGCCGACATAGCCGCGCAGAATCTGCTCAGCGCGATCGTCGGTGGTGTGGCGGCTGGAATAGACATAGCCCGTGCCGCGCCGGTCGGGCAGGCCGATGTCCCAGGTCCAGCCGGCCTCGTGGGCGGTGGAGATCGTGGTCGTCGCTACCGGCGCATCGGGACGGTCGTAGGGGACCTGCAGGGCCAGGGCCCGGTCGACGAACAGGGTGTCGCTCTTGTCGATCCAGGCCGAGCCCATGGCCTCGCCGATCAGGGCGCCGGCAAAGCCGGTGCAGTCGACATAGAGGTCGGCGACCAGGTCGCCGTGCTCGCGCGTCGTCACCGAGGCGATCGCGCCGTCGTCCGCCTTGTTGACCACCAGCACATTGCCCAGCAGGTGCCGGACCCCGGTGGCCTTGCCGACGTCGCGCAGCAGAGTCGCCAGCTTGCCCGCGTCGAAATGGTAGGCGTAGGCCATCGGCCCGCCATACTGCGGATCGTCCCGCCGCTTGGGGCCGCGCATGGCCTCGCAGACCTTGTCCTGCAGGGTGACGGCGTCGGAGAACGGGATGTCCCCCGCCTCGCCCATCAGCCAGTAGGGCGCCAGGTCCAGGCCGCCGTTCAGCAGCCGGGGCTGGGCGAACGGGTGGTAGTAATGGCTGTGGACCCCGTCCTTGGGCGCGGTCTTCCAGTCGATGAACTTGATGCCCTGCTTGAAGGCGGCTCCCGCCTCGCGCAGGAACCGCGCCTCGTCGACGCCGAGCGTCCGCATCGTGTTCTGGATGGTCGGGAACGTGCCCTCGCCCACCCCGATGATGCCGATCTCGCTGGACTCGATCAGGGTGATGCGCACCCCGTCCGGCCGGGTCGAGCCCAGGCGCCGGGCCAGGTAGGCGGCGGTCATCCAGCCGGCCGTGCCGCCGCCGACGATCAGGATGTCGTTGATCGGCCTTTCCGTCACCCTGGCTCCCTCACCTCTTCCCGTTCCTGGCGCGGCCCTTGTCAGGCCGGCAGCAGGCAGCGCACGGCCTCACCGATGCGCTCGGCGTCCGGACCCAGCACCACGTGCACGGACCGCTCGCCCACCCGGACCACGCCGCGCGAGTTCAGGGCCGCCAGGGCCGCCTCGTCGACGGCGGCGTTGTCGCGCACCACCAGCCGCAGCCGGCTGGAACAGGCCCCGACCGCCTCGACATTGGCCAGGCCGCCCAGGGCGCCGACCAGGGCCTCGGCCTTGGCGTCGTCGGCGGCGGTCGGCAGGGCGGCGGGCGCCACGACCTTGGCGACGGCCGGCTTGGCCGGGACCGGCGCGGCGCCGGCTCCCCCGGCCATGGCCGCGCGGATCTCGCCGGCCACGCCGTCGGCGATCGGACCCAGCACCACCTGCAGGGCCTTGTCCGACGGCTTGACGATCCCCCGCGCACCAAGGGCCTTGAGGGCCGGTTCGTTGACCGCGCCCTGGTCGGCGACGATCAGGCGCAGGCGGGTGGTGCAGGCGTCGACCGACACCAGGTTGGCCGCGCCGCCCAGGGCCAGGACGAAGTCCGCCCCGCGTCCGCCGCCCGTGGTCGCCGCCTCGGCGGTCACCACGTCATCGGCCTCGCGGCCCGGGGTCTTCAGGTCGAACTTGACGATGAAGAAGCGGAACAGGCCGTAATAGATCCCGGCGTACAGCGCCCCCAGCGGCAGCAGCCACAGCGGATGGGTCGCCTTGCCGAAGTTCAGCACATAGTCGAACAGGCCGGCCGAGAAGGTGAAGCCCAGCTTGATGTCCAGGGCGTTCATCGCCGCCATGGCCACGCCGGTCAGCACCGCATGCACCGCGTACAGCAGCGGGGCCAGGAACATGAACGAGAACTCGATCGGCTCGGTTACGCCGGTCAGGAACGAGGTCAGGGCCAGCGAGGTCAGCATGCCGCCGACCGCCTTCTTCTTCTCCGGCCGGGCCGTGTGGTACATGGCCAGGCAGGCGGCGGGCAGGCCGAACATCATCACTGGGAAGAACCCGCTCATGAAGCCACCGGCGCTGGGGTCGTCGGCGAAGAACCGGCGAAGGTCCCCGGTCGCGCCGTGATAGTCGCCGATCACGAACCAGGCGATGTTGTTGAGGATGTGGTGCAGGCCGGTGACGATCAGGATCCGGTTCAGGAAGCCGTAGACCAGCAGGCCCGTCTCGCCCGAGCCGACGATGGCCCGGCTGGCCCCGTCGACCGCGCCATTGATGCCGTCGTAGCCCAGGCCGATCAGCAGCGCGAACAGCAGGCCGGCCAGGCCGCTGATGATCGGCACGAAGCGCCGACCGCTGAAGAAGGCCAGGTACTCGGGCAGCTTGAAGGTCGAGAAGCGGTTGTAGAAGATCCCACCGATCAGGCCCGAGATGATGCCGATCGGTACGCTGAGCTTGGCCAGGGCCTTGGCCTTGTAGGCGGCCGAGGCCAGGTCCGCGTGGGCCGTGATCAGACCCGCCGTGACGTCCGGCGGCACGTGCAGCAGGGCCTTGGCGCCCTCGGTGGCGATCAGGAAGCAGACCACGCCCGCCAGGCCGGCCGCGCCGTTGTTCTCCTTGGCGAAGCCCACGGCCACGCCGATGGCGAACAGCAGGCCCAGGTTGGAGAAGATCGCGTCGCCGGCCGCGGCCACGAAGGCGATGTTCAGCAGGTCCGGCTGACCCAGCCGCAGCAGCAACCCCGCCACCGGCAGGACGGCGATGGGCAGCATCAGGGCGCGGCCCAGGGGCTGCAGGAATTCGAGCGGGGACTTCATCGCTTAGGCTCCAACCTTCGCGTGGAAGGTCTTGCAAAGATCTCGGACCGCCTCGGGGGAGGTCTGGTCCAGCGTCTGCCGGGCCAGGGCCTGGCAGGCTTCGAGGTTCAGGGCGCGGACCAGGGCCTTGACCTCCGGCACGGTCGCGGCCGTGGCCGACAGCTCGGTGACGCCCAGGCCCAGTAGCACCGGCACGGCGACCAGGTCGGAGGCCAGGCCGCCGCAGACGCCGACCCAGCGGTGGTGACGGGCGGCGCCGGCGCAGGTCTGGGCGATCATCCGCAACACCGCCGGGTGCAGGGCGTCGATGCGGGCGGCCAGTTCCGGATTGCCCCGGTCCATGGCCAGCACGTACTGGGTCAGGTCGTTGGTGCCGATCGACAGGAAGTCGGCCTCGGCGGCCAGCAGGTCGGCGGTGACGGCGGCGGCGGGGGTCTCGATCATCACCCCCAGCTCGACCCGGTCGGTGATCTCCAGCTCGCGCTTGGCCTCTTCCAGCACGGCGCGGACGGCGCGCAGCTCGTCCAGGCTGGCGATCATCGGGACCATGATCCTGCACTGGCCCAGCGGCTTGACCCGCAGGATGGCCCGCAGCTGGGTCTTCAGCAGGTGCGGCCGCCACAGCGAGACGCGCACGCCGCGCAAGCCCAGGGCCGGGTTCTCCTCGGCTGGGATCGGCAGGTAGGGCGCGGCCTTGTCGCCGCCGACGTCCAGGGTGCGGATGATCAGCGGTCGGCCGTCCAGGGCCGAGGCGATGGCCTGGTACTGGCGGGCCTGCTCGTCCTCGTCGGGCGGGGTCTCGCGCTCCAGGAACAGGAACTCGGTGCGCAGCAGGCCCGAGCCCTCGGCGCCGTTGGCGGCGGCGGCCAGGGCGTCGTTCAGCGAGCCGACATTGCCGAACACCTCGATCCGCGTCCCGTCGGCCGTGCGGCTTTCCTGGTGGGCGGCGGCCTTGGCGGCGGCCTTGCGCTCGTGGCGGGCCGCGATGGCGGTCTGGGCGTCGGCCAGCTGGCTGGCGTCCGGCCCAACGCGAAGCGTGCCGTTCTCGGCGTCGAGGATCAGGCTGGCGCCTTCGGTGACGTCCAGGACGCCCGGACCCGCGGCGACGATGGCCGGGATGCCCATGGCGGCGGCCAGGATGGCCACGTGCGAGGTCGGCCCGCCCTTGGCGGTGCAGAAGCCCGCCACCTGGCCGGCCTCGACGCCCATCAGCTGCGAGGGCAGCAGTTCGTCGGCCAGCAGGATCGCGCCGGCCGGCAGGGTCCGGGCCTCGTCCTCCTCGCCGCTGAGGGCGCGCAGCACCTGGCGCTCCAGGTCGATCAGGTCGTCGACGCGCTCGGCCAGCCGCCGGTCGCCCAGGCCGCGCAGGGCCTCGACATAGCCGCCGACGGCGCGCCGCCAGCCGAAGCCGGCGCTCTTGCCCTCGGCGATCAGCCGGTGGGCCGAGGCGGTCAGTTCGGGGTCCTCCAGGAAGGCCAGGTGCGCGCCGAGGATAGCCTTGCGGGCGGTGTCGCCTTTCGCCGCCGCCTGTTCGATCCGGGCGCGAACCTGGACCAGGGCCGCCTCCAGGGCGGCGCGCTCGACCTCGGCCCCGGCGCCCGCCTCGACCACGGCGATCTCGCTGGAGACGAAGCGCACGGCCTGGCCGATAGCCAGGCCCGGGGCGGCCATCACGCCGCGCAGCAGGCCCGGCTCGCTCGGCGCCGCGGGGCGGACGGCCTCGACCACGGCGGCCGACGCGGCGGCCGGCGGCGGAGCCGCGCCCTCGCCCATGCCGCTCTCGATCAGCTCGACGATGGCGGCGACGGCGAAGTCGGCGTCCGGCCCGCTGGCCGCCACGCTGATGCGGTCGCCATGGCGGATGGCCAGGGCCATCACGCCGACCGGGCTCTTGGCGCTGGCCCGGCGGTTGACGGCGACCAGGGCGACGTCCGAGGCGAACTTGCGGGCGCTCTCGGCGATGCGGGCGGCGGGACGGGCGTGGATGCCGTGCTGCAGCGGCACCACCACCTCGCGCGACACCTCGCCCTCGGCGACCGCCAGGGTCGCGCCGGCCCCGCCGATCGCGGCCAGCTCCATCAGGAAGTCGCCGACCGCGGCGGCGTGGTCCTGCTCGCGGCGGACGATCCGGAAGGCGTCGGGATTGGTGATCACCACCGGAGTGATCAGGCTCTTGGCGCGCTGGGACAGCAGGTCCAGGTCGAAGCTGATCAGCTTGTCCCCGGCCTTGACCGCGTCGCCGTCCTTGACGTGGACCTCGAAGCCCTCGCCGCCCAGGCCGACGGTCTCCAGGCCGACATGCATCAGGATCTCGGCGCCGTTGTCGGCCCGCAGGGTGACGGCGTGGCGCGTGGCGTGCACGGCGATCACCTGCCCGTCGCAGGGGGCGTGCAGGGTCGAGCCCAGGGGATCGATGGCCAGGCCGTCGCCCAGCATGCGCTCGGCGAACACCGCGTCGGGCGTCTCGTCCAGCGGGGCGATCCAGCCCTTCAGCGGCGAGGACAGTACGAGATTGGGCACCGATACGCTTCCTGGTTCTTTGAGGATCTAGAGAGGGGTCTTGGTCGGGGTCAGCGTGACCTGGTCGAGCACCAGCGTCGGCTCGACCGTGCGCGCTGTAAAGGTCAGGCAGAGATCGTGCACGCCTTCGCGCCGGGGCAGCACGCCGGCTGCTGTCCCCAGGCCGGGTCCGCGAGCGGCGGCGCCCAGCGGGATGGCGGCGATCCGCTCGCCCGCGCAGCCGTCGATCCGCACCTCCAGCTCGCCGGCCGGGGTGGCCGGCGGGCGCAGCGGGATCTTCTGACGGTCGGCGCCGATCTGGAAGTTGAAGGGGACCTGGCCGATGCGGGCGCTGAGCGTCAGGCCCGTCGACAGGTCCGCGCCCTTCCACACCCAGCAGGGGTTCATCAGGTCGACCGCGAACACCGCGCGCGGGCCGTCGCCGGACCCGGTTTTCGCCGCGTCGTCCTCGAGCGACAGATTGATGCCGGCGCCGCACAGCTCCAGCTGGTGGCTGTCGCGGGTCCAGGCGGCCAGCAGGGTGACCGGATAGTCGCGAACCCGGCCCAGGGCGTCGTCGCCCAGGAACGTCCGGGCTCGGACGGTCTTGCCCGGCGCCAAGGCCAGGGGCGCTTCGTAGAGGCCGGACGCCTTGGTCGGGACCTGGCCGTCGAGCGTGTAGCGGATCTCGCCCAGGCCCAGGCCCGAGGCGAGGGCCACCGAAACCTGGCCGGCGTTGGCCGGGCTCAGGGTCGCCTGCGGCTCGTAGGGGACCGTGTCATGGGCCACGCCCAGCACGTCCAGCCGCGCGCTCTCGGCCGGCAGGCGGGCCACAAAGCTGGCCCAGTCGCGCCGGGCGTCCGGGGTCCAGCCGTTCTCGGCCACGGCGATCAGGCGGGGGAAGGTCATCCGCTCCAGCCGCTCGTCGGTACGCATGTGCTCGGTGAAGGCGGTGGCCTGCAGGCCCAGAATATGGGCGCGCTGGGCCGGGGTCAGGGCGGCCGGGGCGGCGTCGAAGTCGTAGACGTCCCTGAGACTGACGATCTTGATCCGGCCCGGCGGCTCGTCGGCCGAGGCGCTCTGACGGCGGTCCATGTAGAGGGTGCTGTCGGGGGCCAGCACGGCGTCATGGCCCTGGGAGGCGGCGGCGACCGCGCCGTCGATCCCGCGCCAGGACATCACCGTGGCGTTGGGGGCGAGGCCGCCTTCGAGGATCTCGTCCCAGCCGATCATCCGCCGGCCGCGGGCGTTGATGTGCTTTTCGGCCCGCTGGATGAACCAGCTTTGCAGGCCGTGCTCGTCCTTGACGCCCAGGGCCTGGATCTGGGCCTGGACCTCGGGGCTGGCCTTCCACTGATCCTTGACCGCCTCGTCGCCGCCCACGTGGATGTACTCGGACGGGAACAGGTCCATCACCTCGTCGAGCACGTCGTTCAGGAAGCCGAACGTCTCTTCGCTGGGCCGGTAGAGGTAGGGGAACACGCCCCAGTCGCCCATGGCCTCGCGCGGCGGGGCCTTGGTCATGCCGAACCGGGGATAGGCGACCAGCGGGGCCAGGGCGTGGCCGGGCATCTCGATCTCGGGCACGACGGTGATCCCGCGCGCCGCGGCGTAGGCGACCAGGTCGCGCACCTGGTCCTGGGTGTAGAAACCCTGGTAGCGGACCGGCTTGCCGGTCCTGGGGTCCTGGCCCGCCGCCCCGGCCGGGACGCGCCAGGCGCCTTCCGAGGTCAGCTTCGGGTATTTCTTGATCTCCAGCCGCCAGCCCTGGTCGTCGACCAGGTGCCAGTGCAGGACGTTCAGCTTGTGAGCGGCCATCGTGTCGAGGATCGCCTTGATCGTCTCGACGCTCTGGAAATGGCGGGCGCTGTCCAGCATGAAGCCCCGCCAGGCGAAGCGCGGGCTGTCGTCGATGCTGACGGCCGGCAGCTGGGCCGGCCCCTTGGCGGCGTCCTGGACGGCCAGCTGCCAGACGCTGACCGCGCCGTAGAACAGGCCGGCGCGCTTGGCGGCGGTGATCGTCACGCCCGCGGGGGCGACCTGGAGGGCGTAGGCTTCCGGCTTGTCGCCGCCGGCCTGGCCGCGGGCCAGCACGATGGCGGCCTCACCGGCGGGCGGCGCGCCCTCGACGACGGCGAGCTTCAGCCCCCGGGCCTTGGACAACATGTCTGAAAGCTGGCCGGCCACGACGCGGGCCTCGACGTCGCCCGGGGCGACGAAGATCCGGGTGCGGGCGGTCAGGGCGAAGGTCCCCTGGCCCAGCGTCGCCTGGGCGGGCGCCGGCGTCAGGGTCAGGGGTGGTTCAGCGGCGCAGGCCGCCGAAGCGAGGGCCAGGGCGGCGGCCGAAACCGACAGGGCGCCGACCAGTCTCTGGGCGGCGCGGGCGAAGGGTGGAGCGAAGATCATCAAGGGACGCTCACCGGCCAACCGGAAGCAAAAAGCGGGCGGAGCGTTTGACCGCTCCGCCCCAGCTCCATGCTTGCAGTCAGGAGGGCTTGGGTCGCGATCGGCGGCGGGCAGGTCATGAAAAGATCCTGGCCGCAGCCGACGCGACGAACTCGGAAAAAAGGACGGGGCCCGCGGCCCGGATGCCGATGACCCCGTCCATACGGGCTAGAACTTGAACCGGACGCCGCCAAAGACCATGCGGCCGTTCTTGTAGATACGGGCCGGACGGTTCTTGTCGTTGTCGTAGTTGTCGGTCTGCTTCTCGTCGGTGAGGTTCACCGCGTCGAGGCTGAGCGAAATCTGGTCGGTCAGGTTGACGCTGGCCGACGCGTCGAGCGAGGCGATCGAGTCCGACCACAGCTGCCGGTAGCCGCGCTCGGCGTCGTAGTCGACGAAGAACTTGGACCGGTAGTTGTAGGACAGGCGGGCGCTGAAGCGCTCGTTCTCGTAGTAGCCGCTGACGTTGAAGATGTTCTTCGAGTTCGACGGCACCGGCACGCCCGACGACGAACTGGCGTCGGAATAGGTGTAGTTGGCCAGGACGCCGAAGCCGTTCCAGACGGGCATCTGGAAGTTGACCTCGAAGCCCTTGGTCTCGCCGCCCGCCACGTTGACCGGCCGGCCGACATTGTAGTCGCAGCTATAGAGGCCGGCCGATTGCAGGACGCAGTTGTTGGCCGGGTTGACGACCCGCGGGTCGTTGGCGGCGGCCTGCAGCGGCAGCTTCTCGACCGTCGCGCCCTGGACGATGTAGGTCGAGATGTCCTTGTAGAAGAAGTCGACCGACAGGATCGACTGCGGCGCGAAATACCATTCCACCGTCGCGTCGTACTGGTTGGCGCGATAGGGATCCAGGTCCGGGTTGCCGCCCGAGGCCGTCAGCAGGGACTCGGTCAGCGAGGTGAAGCCGGCCATCTGGGCGTAGTCCGGGCGGGCCAGGACCCGGCCGGCGGCCAGGCGGATCACCACGTCGTCACGCACGTCGAACGAGAAGTTCGCCGACGGCAGGATGTCGGTATATTCCTTCTCGCCCGACGTCGGGGCCATCAGGCCGAACGGGTTGTTGATGGCGCCCGGCGTGCCGGCCGACACGCCCACCCGCCAGGCGTTGGTCTCGATCTTGGTGTTGACGACGCGGACGCCGACATTGCCGCGCCAGCCCTCGCCCTTCAGGTTGCCCATCACGTAGCCGCCGAAGGTCTTCTCGTTGAAGTCGAAGCTCTCCAGCGGGCCGAAGTGGTCGCAGTTGTTGAGGTTGATGCAGCCGCCGACATTGGGGTTGTTCGGGTCATAGACCGTGGCCGGACCAAGCTTGGCGTAGATGGCCTCGATCTTGTTCTTGTCGGCGGTGAGGTAGCTGCTGAGCACGCCCGGTCCGCGAATGCCCTTGAGGTAGTCGCCGTCGGTCAGGCCGTTGGCGACGTCGTCCAGACCGCAGGCGTTGTTGCTGCAGCCCGTACCGTTGTTCAGCAGCGCGCGGCGTTGGCCGTAGGTCTGCACCACGTCGCGGTCGTGGTCGGTGTATTTCAGGCCGAACTTGACCGAACTGAACACGCCGCCGTCGAGGAACTTCTCGCCGTCGACGAAGGTGTAGAACTCGTCGTCGTCGTTGACGGTGGTGTTGGCCGAGGCCCAGCCCAGCGTCATCTCGTCATCCGCCGTGGTCGGGTTGATGTCGGTGAAGCTGACCTTCGGCAGGCCGTTCGACAGGTCGTAGGTCAGGCCGGTCGGGGCGTTGGTTTCCCAGAACGGCTGCAGGTCGGTGGCGCCCTTGGCCTTGGTGTAGCCGACGCGGCCGCTGAACTCCCAGCCGTCGGCCGGACGCCACTTGCCGGCCAGGTCGATCGAGCCGACGCTGGTGTGGGCGATGCGGTCGATGGCGTCGAACACCACGCCGTTGCCGCCGATGGCGTTGAAGTTGCCGGCGGTGGCGGTGCCGTTCTCGACGCGGGTGATGTTGAACTGCGAGCCGGGCGAGGTGCTCAGGGCCCCGACCTTCTGGCTAATCCAGGCCATGTAGTTCTGGTTGAAGTTGTCGGCGTCCATCTTGGAATAGAGGCCGGTCAGGTTCAGCTCGAACTTGTCGGTCGGCGCGTACTGGATGGCGAAGTTGGCGCCCTTGCGCTCGCGCGTCTGGGTGAACAGCGACGAGCCGATCAGGCTGGGAGCGTACACCGTCTGGCCCGGCGTGATGCCGCTGATGTTGCCCGCGCCCGAGGCGGTGGTCACGGCCTGGTAGCCCAGGACCTCGATGCCGTCGCGACGGATGCGACGCTTGTCGTAGATGCCGCCGACCAGGACGCCCAGGGTCTTGTCGGCGTTATGCCAGCTGAGCATGGCCGAGGCGGTCGGATCGGTGTTGCCCGACTTCTCGTCGTGGAAGGCCTGGATCGATCCGGACACCGACAGCGGCGCCAGGTCCAGCGGGTTGCGGGTGTGCACATTGACCGTGCCGCCCACGCCGCCTTCGTCGATGTCGGCCATCGGGCTCTTGAAGACCTCGACCTTGCCGACGATTTCCGACGGCAGCATCAGGTAGTTGAAGCTGCGGCTGGCCTTGAACTGGTCGAGAATGAACCAGTCGGCCGTGGCCACGGCGTGGCCGTTCAGCAGGGTGCGGTTCAGGGTCGGCGCGGTGCCGCGGATCGAGATCCGCTCGCCTTCGCCGAATTCGCGCTGGATGGTGACCCCCGGAACCCGCTGCAGCGATTCGGCGACGTTCTTGTCGGGGAACTTGCCGATGTCCTCGGCGGTGATCACGTCGATCACGGCGTTGGCGTTACGCTTGGCCTCGACCGACGCCTGCAGCGAGGCCCGGATGCCGGTGACGACCACTTCGTCGACTTGAGTAGAGTCCTGCGCGAAGGCCGGTGCGGCCAGAGCGACCGCCAGCATGCTGGCGGACGCGGTTAGAATGGTTTTGTGAAACTTTCTCATTATCAAATTCTCCCCGTTGCCAGGCCACTTGAGCTTGGAGCGAGCCCCAAGCCCAATCTGATACCAATTATCTGCGGACATCCGTAGATTGCGGTACTTCTTGGGCCTCGGAGGCTGACTGTGACGGAAAATGGTCGGATGACAAGGCCAAAAAAGAACCAATTCCGGACCATGTTCTTATTGGTACGGAAATGGTCATATGCTATTCCGACGGTCACGGGGTGGCGCAGATTTGAGCGGGGGCATGGAATTGGCGATGTTTTCTGAGAAGATCGGCGGCCTCGCCGGCGACGATCACGCCCCGCTCTACAAGCAGCTGCAGCGCGCCCTGCGCGAGGCGATCCAGACGAAGGTGCTGTCGCCCGACGACGCCCTGCCGGCCGAACGCGACCTGGCCGAGGAATTCGGCATCTCGCGCATCACCGTGCGCAAGGCTCTGGACGGCCTGGTCAGCGAGGGCTTGCTGACCCGCCGCCAGGGCGCGGGCACCTTCGTCGCCGCCCGGGTGGAAAAAAGCTTCTCCAAGCTGTCGTCGTTCACCGAGGACATGATCTCGCGCGGGCGCACGCCGCGCAGCGAGTGGATCAGCAAGGCCGAGGGCCTGGTCACCCCCGAGGAGTCCCTGACCCTGGGCCTGTCGCCCGGCACCCAGGTCTATCGCTTCGCCCGGATCCGCTACGCCGACGGCGCGCCGATGGCCGTGGAATACTCCACCATCGCCGGCTTCGCCCTGCCCTCGGCCGAGGCGGTGGGCGTGTCGCTCTATGAAGCCCTCGCCGCCACGGGCCATCGGCCCGCCCGCGCCCTGCAGCGGCTGCGCGCGGTGCTGTTCACCGCCGAACATGCGGAACTGCTGGGCGTTCCGCCCAAGGACGCCGGCCTGCTGATCGAGCGTCGCGGCTTCCTGAAGGACGGCCGGGCGGTCGAGGTGACCCAGTCCTATTACCGCGGCGACGCCTACGACTTCGTCGCCGAACTGAACGCCCTTTCCTGAAGGGTCCGTGCTGAACGGGGCCCGCCCCGCGCTTATCTGAAGGAACGCCCGTCTTGGAGGCCCATGTCTTGACCCGATCCGCCCCCCCTGCCGAACCTTCCTCCACGCCGGGGCGCCTGACGGCGGAATCGACCCGCATGTTCCTCGAGGCCGGCCAGGCCTCGCAGGTGGTCGCCGCCCAGCTGGCGGCCAACGCCGCCCGCGCGGCCAGGATCGCCGAGCGGCTGCGGGCCACGCCGCCCCGCGCCGTGGTCACCTGCGCGCGGGGCAGCTCGGACCACGCCGCCACCTTCGCCAAGTACCTGATCGAGACCCGCACCGGCGTGCTGACCTCATCGGCCGCCCTGTCGGTCAGCTCGGTCTACGCCGCCCAGCAGGACCTGGGCGAGGTGCTGTACCTGGCCATTTCCCAGTCGGGCAAGAGCCCCGACCTGCTGGCCTCGGTCCAGGCCGCCAAGGACGCCGGGGCCTTCGTCATCGCCCTGGTCAACGACACCACCTCGCCCCTGGCCGCCCTGGCCGACGAGGTCCTGCCGCTGCACGCCGGGCCCGAGCTGAGCGTGGCGGCCACCAAGTCCTATATCGCCGCCCTGGCGGCCATCGCCCAGCTGGTCGCCGCCTGGACCGGGGACGACGACCTGACCGCCGCCCTCGCCACCCTGCCCGCCCTGCTGGCCGAGGCCTGGACCCTGGACTGGACGCCGGCCGTCGAGCGCCTGAAGCTGGCCCGCAACCTCTATGTGCTGGGCCGCGGCGTCGGCTTCGGCGTGGCCCAGGAAGCGGCCCTGAAGTTCAAGGAAACCTGCGGCCTGCACGCCGAGGCCTTCAGCGCCGCCGAGGTGCTGCACGGGCCGATGGCGCTGGTCAAGGCAGGCTTCCCGGTCCTGGTGTTCGCCCAGAACGACGAGAGCCGCGACAGCGTCGACGCCATGGCCAAGGGCGTGGCCGAGCGGGGCGGCGACGTGCTGCTGGCCGGCGCGGGTGAAGCGGGCGCCGGCGCGCTTCCCGCCCTCGCCGCCCACCCGGTGATCGAGCCGATCCTGATGATCCAGAGCTTTTACCGCATGGCCAACGCCCTGTCGGTGGCCCGCGGCTACGATCCCGACAGCCCTCCGCACCTCAACAAGGTCACAGAAACCGTCTGATGCAGTCCGTTCTCGTCAATGGCCGCATCCTGACGCCGCAGGGGATCGTCGACGGCAAGGCCGTGGTGATCCGCGACGGCCGGATCGCGGCCCTCCTCGCCCCCGCCGACACCCCGGCCGACGCCGCGCGCCACGACCTGGACGGCGGCCTGCTGGTCCCAGGCTTCATCGACACCCAGGTCAACGGCGGCGGCGGGGTGTTGTTCAACGACTCCACCACCGTCGAGGCCATCGCGGCCATCGGCGCCGCCCACCGGTCCTACGGGACCACCGGCTTCCTGCCCACCCTGATCAGCGACGACCTGGCCGTGGTCGACGCCGCCATGCGGGCGACCGAGCAGGCGATCGAGGCCGGCGTGCCCGGCGTGCTGGGCGTTCACATCGAGGGCCCGTTCCTCAACGCCAAGCGCAAGGGCATCCACGACGCCAGCAAGTTCCGCACCCTCGACGACCAGGCCGTGGCCTTGCTCAGTTCGCTCAAGCGCGGCAAGACCCTGGTGACTCTGGCCCCGGAAACCACCACGCCCGAGCGGGTGCGCCGCCTGACCGAGGCCGGGGTGATCGTCGCCGCCGGCCACACCAACGCCGCCTTTGGCACGGTGCGCAAGGCCCTGGACGCGGGCCTGACCGGCTTCACCCACCTGTTCAACGCCATGTCGCCGCTGACCAGCCGCGAGCCGGGCGTGGTGGGCGCGGCCCTGGAAAGCCAGACCGCCTGGTGCGGGATCATCGTCGACGGCCGCCACGTGGATCCCGCCGTGCTGCGCATCGCCCTGCGCACCCGGCCGCTGGACCGCTTCATGCTGGTGACCGACGCCATGCCCACGGTCGGCATGGCGGACAAGAGCTTCGACCTGCAGGGGCGGCATATCCGCGTGGTCGACGGGGTGTGCGTCGACGACCACGGCACCCTGGCCGGCTCTGACCTGGACATGATCGGCGCGGTGCGCAACGCCGTGGCGATGATGGGCCTGTCGCTGGAGGACGCGGTTCGCATCGCCTCGGCCGCTCCCGCCGCCTTCTTGGGCCTGGCGGGCCAGCGCGGCGCCATCCAGACCGGCCAGGCCGCCGACCTGGTGCTGCTGGACGAGGCCCTGACCGTGCGCCGCACCTGGATCGACGGCGTCGCGAGCTGATAGACCGCTTCCCTGTGGGACGCGGACAAGGACCAAAGAAGAAGGGCGCTGGTCTGCACCAGCGCCCTTCGGTCGTTTCGGTAAGGCGGCGATCTAGAACTTGTACCGCACGCCCAGATAGAACTGACGGCCGAAGTGGACGTACTCTTCCGAGCTCATGCGCGTGGAGTCGTCGACCTTGCTGTCTTCCTGGTCGGTCAGGTTGATCGCTTCGAGGGTGACCGTGAACTTGTTGAACTCGTAGCTGACCTGACCGTCGAGGTTGAAGGTCTTTTCCTTGATCCGCACGTCGTTGTTGTTGGTCGCCGAGGGGGCCACCTGGATCAGGTACTGGTCGCGATACGAACCCGAGATCCGCGCCTTGAAGCCGGCGTTCTCGTAGTAGAGCGTGGCGTTGAAGGCGTCGGGCGACAGGTTGAGCAGCGGCTGGGTGACCAGCACCGCCGGGGCGGTCTGGACCCGGGGCGTACCGCCGAACGTCGGCGACTTGATGATGTAGTCGATATCGCTCTTGACGTGGGTGTAGTTGACGATCGCGCCGAACTTGTCGAACGGGGCCGGCAGGAAGGTGAACGGACGCTGGGCGCTCAGTTCGAAGCCGCGCAGCTTGCCGCCCGGGCTGTTGATGTTGGTCGTCACCGTGAACGGCGAGGCGCTGGTGTTGCCGTTGCTCAGCAGGCTGTTGGGCAGGCCGGTCTCGGACCAGGTCATGACCTCGGCCGTCTGCTGGATATAGGACTTGATGTCCTTCTGGAAGAAGCCGGCCGACAGCAGGGTTTCCTTGTCCGGATACCATTCGAAGCTGAGGTCCAGATTGTTGGCCAGCATCGGATCGAGATCCGGGTTGCCGCGCGTCAGGGTCTGCGCGCTCTGGCTCATGGCGGTGAAGCCCGGAGTCAGGTTCTGCAACTGCGGACGCGTCATCACCTTGGCGGCGGCGAAGCGGATGAAGAAGTTCTCCATCGGCTGGGCCGAGATGTTCAGGGCGGGCAGGGTGTTGGTGTACTCGCGGCTCACCGACTGGGTCGCGTCGGTGGCCATCTGCTCGGAAATGGTGCCGAACGGCGTGCTCACCGGCGTGGCGACGTTGCCGGCGTTGTAGTGGCCGGTCGCCGACTGCTCGGTCTTCACATAGCGGACACCGAGGTTGCCTCGGATCGGGATGTTGAAGATGTCGTAGTCGAAGTCACCCTGGATGTAGAAGGCGGTGTCCTTTTCGGTGATCTCCCGCAGCGCGCCCAGCTGGTTGAGCACGCTGAGGCGGAAGTCGCCGTTGGCGTTGATGCAGTTGCAGTCGTAGCCGATGGCCTTCTTCAGCTTGTCCAGGTCGGGCGCGATCCACGAGGTCGGCACGCCGCTCGGCAGGTCGAGGCCGCGGCCGAAGCCGGTGATCAGGCGCGAGACGTCGGCGACGGTGACGCCGGCCGGCAGCGGATAGCCGGCCTCGGCCGTGAAGGTCGTGCCCGTGGCCGCCAGGTTGCGCGAGAACAGGCGCTTTTCCCATGAGGAGAAGCCGTATTCCTTGTAATCGCCGCCATAACGCAGCTTGAAGCCGTCGAGGATCTCGTAGTCGACGTCGGCCCGGAAGGTCTTGAAGGTGTTGACCGCCTTGCTGGGACGCAGGCGCAGGAGCGACGCGTCGCCGTTGGTGTTGCTGGCGGTGTAGGTGAAGTTGGCCGGGTTGGTCGGATCGAAGCCGTAGCTGAAGCTCGGCAGCTTGTCGTCGGCCGAGTAGTCATAGCTGTAGTTGTCGCTGTTGTAGCGATCGAACGAGAACGTGGTCTGGACAGGGTTGTCCTGGATCGACCGCGACTGGCCATAGACGATGTTCAGGTGGCCGGCGTCGCCGAACTTGGTGTCGTAGGTCAGGGTGAACTGGTTGAACTCGGTCTTCAGGTCGTCGTGGCGATATTCGACCCGGGCGTCGACGTCGTCGAACGTGCCCTTGATCAGGTGGCCCTTGTCGTCGGCCTGGAAGTTGACCACGTCGGTCTGGGGCACGCCCGCGCCGCTGCGGCTGAACGAGATGACTTCCAGATAGGTCTCGTCGCGGTTGTTGGTGAACTTGGCCAGCAGGCCGTCCAAGGTCAGGGTCGAGTTCTCGGTGGGACGCCATTGCAGCGAACCGGTGACGCCCAGGCGCTTCTGGTCGTACTGCAGGCGGCCATAGCGCGGGATGCGCGGGTGCCACAGGTTGTTGGCGGTGCCGGCGGCGGCCGTGGTGGTCGGGGTGGTGCCGCCGACGACGGTGCCGATCTGGGCGCAGGTCAGGGGCGGGCCGCTGACCGGGTTATAGGCCGCGCCGGTGCAGGGGAAGGCCGTCGCCGAGTTGAACGCCACGCTGGGATTTTCCCAGCGGCCGGTCGAGGAGCCTTCTTCCAGCGTCTTGCGCTCGGCGTAGGCCACCGAGATCAGGGCGCCGATCTCGCCGATGCCGGTGTCCCAGCGGTTGCTGGCCAGGAAGGTGAAGCGCGGGTCCTTCTTCCGCGACAGGTCGTTCCAGCCGATCTTGGCGCCCATGCTCATGGCCGGGCCGCTGAAGTCGAACGGACGCGAGGCCTGCAGGTCGATGATCGCGCCCAGCGAGCCTTCCTCGTTCATGGCCGAGGTCGACTTGCGCACGGTGACGCTGTTGAACAGCTCCGAGGCGAAGATCGAGAAGTCGAACTGGCGGCCGCGGTTGGCGCCGCCCGAGCTGTCCTTGCCGCCGGTGGTGGCCAGGGCTTCCAGGCCGTTCAGGCGCACCACGGTGAAGTCGGGACCCAGGCCGCGGACGGTGATCGTACGGCCTTCGCCGCCGTCACGGTCGATCGACACGCCCGGCACGCGCTGCAGCGACTCGGCCAGGTTCAGGTCGGGGAAGTCGGCGATGTCCTGCGCCTTGATGACGTCGACCAGGTCGTTTTCGCGGCGCTTGATGTCCAGGGCGTTGGCCAGGCTGGCCCGGAAGCCGGTGACGACCACTTCCTCGACGGCGGTGTCGTCGGCGGCGGGCGCCGGCGTTTCCTGCGCGGCGGCGGCGCCGGCCAGCGCCATAGCCATCAGCATGGCGCCGCTGGACGCACCGAGCTTCAGCGCGCGAACGCGCTGCTTAGAGACCTGAGACAATGGATCCTCCTCCCGTGACCACGTTTCTTTTGAACGACGCTTTCGCGTCGCCCGGCCGAAGAGTGCGTCCGCGCTTCCTTCCCGCGCGGCCGTTCTTGGGCCGTCTATTCTGACACCGGTGTCAAATCTCCGCGAGACCTTGTCCTGACACCGGTAGCAATGCAAGCGGTATCAAATGAAACCGCCGATCACAAGATGGCTGAAGCGTGGCGGAATGTAGCGGCGTGGCAATCGTGTCGTTTGGGCCACATCAAGGTCAAGCTTGCCGCGTCGGCGCCGGCTCAGGCCTCGTCGATCCGCCGTTGGCTGACCTTGTTGAGCCCGTCGATCACCGCCCGGCGCTGGTCGGGACTCAGGTCGGCGGTGCGCAGCAGCCGCAGGGCGTTGATGTGCACGTCGACCGCGTCCCAGCGCCAGGCGCCGGCCTCGGCGCAGTTGTCGACCAGGGCGCAGAACGAGACCGCCGCCTGGTCGACGCACGATCCCGGCAGGAAGCCTGAGACGTCGATGATGCGCAGGGCCAGGGCGTAGAGATCCTGGAACGCCCCGGCGACGCGGGTCGCCGCCGCCGGCCGGCCGAACCGGGCGTCGATCTCGGCCAGGGCGGCGTCCAGCACCGCCAGCGACTCGGCGCGCAGCGGCTCCAGCGCCGCGTCGGCGGCCGCCAGGGCGTCCTTGGCCGTCACGCCGCCATTGGCCCGGACCAGCATCGACAGGCGGTTGGGGGCGCGGAATTTACGCATGACGCTCATGACTTGGCTTTCTCGGAGTCGGCGGACTCCAGCGACGGGGCGCCGGGCGGGCGGAGCGCTTGCGGGGGATCCTCGCGGCGACGCCCCTTGGCGCCGGCTGGCGGGCCGTCGTTCTTGAACCGGCGGTCGGGACCCAGATAGGTCTCGCACTCGATGAACTGGCGATCTTCCCTGGCCGCCCACAGGATGCGCTCCAGCACGATCTTGGGCGTGATCGGCTTGGCGATCGTGAAGTTGGCGCCGGCGTCACGGCCCTTGAACACCTGCGAGGGCGGCGTGTGGCCCGAGACCAGGATCACCGCCAGGTAACGGTTGGCCTCCAGGGCGCCGCGGCGCAGCCACTTGACCAGCTCGTAGCCATCCACCCCGGCCATGTTGGTGGCGCTGATGACCAGGTCGAACGTGCGCTCGCGCAGCAGGGTCTGGGCCGCCCTGGCGCCGTCGGCGCGCGTCAGGTTCCCTACGCCGAAGCCGAGCAGCACCTGGGACAGCAGGTTCAGCGACGGGATGCTGTCGTCGACCAGCAGCACCTCGACCTTCTCGAGATTGATGCGGGCCGAGGCGTGGAGCGGTTCGCGCATGGCCTAGAAGAAGTCGAGCTCGCCGGCCGTGGCGTCCCAGCCGTCGTGGTTTTTCGCGTCGCGCAGGCGCACCACGAGGTCGGCCAGGCCGAGGCCCTCGAGCAGCGGCTCGACGGCCATGCTCCATTCGCCGGAGGCATGCTGGCCGATGCGGGCCAGCACCTCCGACAGACCGTGCAGGCGCTGGCTCAGCTCGTCCAGGGCCTGCAGCCGCGACAGGTTCTCCAGAGCCGCGCCGCCGCTGGCCAGGTCGCCGGCGACGTGCTCGCAATCGCGGCAGATCGCCGCCGCCGCCATCAGCTCCGCCGCCAGCCGACGCGAGAGCTCGCCGACGGGCAACTGCCCGGGGGAGGTCTCGTCGGTGTCGGTCAGGGCGAGCGGCTGGGCGGTCATGGGCGTCAGAACAGGTCCACGTCGCCGCTGGACGCGGCGGGCATCGGGGCGGGCGCGGGACGACGGACGTCCTGCGGGGCGTTGTCGACGGCGACCAGGCGCTGGCGCACCCGACCGGACGCGGGCCAGAACTCGACGCGGCGGGCCGACAGACCGCCGGTGCTGGACGAGACGATCGGAATGCCCTCGTCGCGCAGGAAGCGCTCGGCGAAGGCGGCGTTGCTGGCGCCGACGTCCGAAAGGCCGTCGAACAGCTTGCCCCCGCCGAAGATCTTGGCCTCGAGGCGCTCGCGACGGGCGCCCTTCTTCAGGAGGCCGTTGATCAGCAGCTCCATGGCGTAGGCGCCGTAGCGGACGGCGTCGCCGCTGTCCTTGCTGCGATCGCCGGAGTCCGGCAGCAGGAAGTGGTTCATGCCGCCGATGCCCGTGGTCGGATCGCGCAGGCAGGCGGCGATGCACGAACCGAGCACCGTGGTCATGACCACGTTCGGGTCGGCCGACACGTGGCTCTCGCCCTGGGTGACGTGAACCTTGATCGCGGGGCCCGCTTCGTCTGGGTAGGGGTCTCGACCGATCATGTCAGTTGGCCAAAGACCTGTTCGATCTTTTCCTTCAGGCCTTGGACGGTGAACGGCTTGACGCAGTAGTTGTTGACGCCGAACTGCACGGCGCGCTGGACCAGCTCGCGATCGGCCCGGCCGGTCAGCATGACGAAGGCCGTCTGGCGGATCGGCGGGTGCGAGCGCACCGCGCGCAGCAGGGCCAGCCCGTCCATCTTCGGCATGTTGAAGTCCGAGATGACCAGGTTGGCCGGCTTGGCCAGGAGGTTCTTGAGCGCCTCCTCGCCGTCGGGGGCCTCGCGGATGTCCTTGAAGCCGATCTGCTGCAAGGCGTTGCGGATCAACGCCCGCATGGTCAGCTGGTCATCGACGACGAGAACGGAAATGGAGCTTGCTTGGGGCATGGGTTCATCGCCTCGCGGAGGCCAGATCGAGGATGGTTTGGCCCATGGAGGACAGGGGAACCTGCTTCTCCACGGCGCCGAGTTCAAAAGCCGTGCGCGGCATGCCGTAGACGACGCAGCTCTGCTCGTCCTGGCCGATCGTCCGGGCGCCGGCCTTGCGCATGGCCAGCAGGCCCTGCGCGCCGTCGCGGCCCATGCCGGTCAGGATGGCGCCCACCGCCTTGTCGCCGACCGCCTGGGCCACCGAGTTGAACAGCACGTCGACCGACGGCCGGTGGCCGCTGACCGGGTCGCCCTGGACCAGGCGGCAGCGCAGCCCGGCCGAGCGAACGACCTCCAGGTGGGTCGCCCCGCCCGGCGCGACATAGACCTTGCCCGGCTCCAGCAGGGCGCCGTCGACGGCTTCCTGCACCCGGGCGCCGCTGGCGCGGTCGAGGCGGGCGGCGAAGCTGGCCGTGAAGGTGGCCGGCATGTGCTGGGTGATCACCGTCGGCGGACCGGTTTCGGGGAACTGGCTGAGGATCGACAGCAGGGCTTCCACCCCGCCGGTCGACGAGCCGATCGCCACGATGTCGCCCGACGGCAGGTAGTTCAGGCGGCGGGCCGTGGCTGGCGCGGCGTCGGCCTTGGTCCGCACCGAGGCTCGAGCCGCGGCCTTGACCTTGTCGGCCACCTCGGCCAGGGCCTCGGCGGTGCCGGTCGCGTTGGTGGGCTTGCCCACGCAGTCGACGGCGCCAAGCTCCAGCGCGCGCAGGGTCATCTCGGCGCCGGCCTGGGTCAGGCTGGAGACCATGACCACCGGCATCGGCCGCAGGCGCATGATCTTCTCGAGGAACTCGATGCCGTTCATGTTCGGCATCTCGATGTCGAGGGTGACGACGTCGGGGTTCAGGGCCTTGATCATGCCCCGGGCCTCGAACGGGTCGCCGGCGGCGCCGACCACCTCGATCTCGGGGTCACGGGTCAGGGCGGCCGTGATCAGGCTCCGCATGGTGGCGGAGTCGTCGACGACGAGGACGCGAATCTTGGCCATCAGCGACCCACCTTGCGGTAGGCGGTCAGGCCGGCGCTTTCGAAAGCGGTAATGGAAGCACCCACACGTTCGGAATGGCCGACATAGAGCTTGCCGCCCGGGGCGACCAGCGGCGCGAAGCGCTGCCAGACCCGCTCCTGGGTGGGCTCGTCGAAATAGATGACGACGTTGCGGCAGAAGATGGCGTCGAACGGCCCCTTCATCGGCCAGCTGGGACCGTTCAGGTTCAGCTCGCGGAACGCCACCAGCTGGCGGGCCGTCTCGCAGACCCGGAAGCTGCGGCGGTCGCTGGCGTCGCGCTCGAAATACTGGCTGCGCATGTTGGCGGGGATGCCTTCGAGGAGCTGCTCCTCGTAGACCGCCGCCCGGCCCGTCGCCAGCACGTTGGTGTCGATGTCGGTGCCCAGGATCCGGATGTCCAGCTCGGCGGCGTTCGGCCACACCGACAGCACGGTGAAGGCCATCGAATAGGGCTCCTGGCCCGACGAGCAGGCCGCCGACCACAGGCGCAGGCGCCCGCCGGCCCGGACCTTGTCGGCCATCGGCTCCAGGATGTTGGCGCGCAGGTCGTCGAAATGGTGCGGCTCGCGGAAGAACCGGGTGACGTTGGTCGTCAGGGCCCGGAGCATATGCTGCTGCTCGTCGACATTGCCGTCCTGGGCGACGAACGCGCAGTACTCCGCGAACGACTTCAGGCCCAGGGTGCGCAGGCGCTTGGCCAGGCGCGAATAGACCAGGGTCGCCTTGCTGTCGGGCAGGCTGATGCCGGCCTGCTCGTACAGCAGGGCGGCGATCCGCTTGAAGTCGGCGCCCGTGAAGGCGAACTCGCCGTCGACGAGGGCCTCACGGCGATCGGAGAAGGAGGTCGAGGGTGTGGTCATATCAGGCGGCCAGGGCCTCGCGCTCGGGGAGCAGGCGGTCCAGCGAGATCTCGCTGATCATCCGCCCTTCGATGGAAATGATGCCGCGCACGAAGTGGCGGACGTTCTCGCAGGCGATGTCCGGGGTGGGCTGGCACATCTCGTCGGTGATCGACAGGATGTCGGACACCGCGTCGACCAGCAGGCCGACCGTGCGGTCGCCGGCCTGGACCACGATGAACACGCTACGCACGTTCGGCTCGGTGGTCGGCATGCCAATGCGGGCGGCCAGGTCCATGATCGGCAGGACGGCCCCGCGCAGGTTGATCACGCCGCGCATGTAGGCGGGCGACTGCGGCAGGGTGGTGGCCGGGCTCCAGCCGCGGATCTCGCGGACGGCCATGATGTCCACGCAGTATTCCTGCTCGCCCACGCGGAACGAGATCAGTTCGCGGGTTTCGCTGCTGTGGATGGCGTTGGGTTCGGTCATCGGGCTATTCCGCGGCGATGAGGCTGGGGTCGACGGCGGGCGGCGGGCTGCGGCGACGCAGGTTGATCACCGCGTCGACGTCGAGGATCAGGGCCACCCGGCCGTCGCCCAGGATCGTCGCGGCGGCGACGCCCTCGACCTGCTGGTAGTTCTGTTCCAGCGACTTGATGACCACCTGGCGCTGGCCGTGGATGGCGTCGGCCACCAGGGCGGCGCGCGAGCCGTCCTCGCCCTCGACCAGCAGCACCACGCCCTCGGTCGCCGACGGCGATTTGCTGCGATAGTTCAGGGTCAGGCCCACGTCGATCAGCGGCACGAAGCTGTCACGCACGGCCAGGACCGAACCGGTCGGACCCAGGGGCCGGATTTCCTCGGCCTTGGGCCGCAGGCTTTCGACGATGCAGGCCAGCGGGATGACCAGGGTCTCGCCGGCCACGTCGACCACCATGCCGTCCAGGACAGCCAGGGTCAGCGGCAGGCTCAGCGTGAAGGTCGAGCCCAGGCCCGGACGCGACGAGATCGAGATGCGACCGCCCAGCGCCTGGACGCTGCGCTTGACCACGTCCATGCCGACGCCGCGGCCCGAGACGTCCGAGATCTTGTCGGCGGTCGAGAAGCCCGGGAGGAAGATCAGGTTGTCGATCTCCTCGTCGGTCAGGGTCAGGTCCGGCGAGATCAGGCCCTTGTTGACGGCGATCGACAACACCCGCTCGCGGTTGATGCCCTTGCCGTCGTCCTGGACCTCGATGACGATCCGGCCGCTGCGATGCAGGGCGGCCAGGCGCACGACGCCTTCGGGATTCTTGCCGGCCGCCTTGCGCTCCTCGGGGCTTTCCAGCCCGTGGTCGATGGCGTTGCGCAGCATGTGGGTGATCGGATCGGCCAGACGCTCGATGACCGTCTTGTCGACCTCGGTGTTCTCGCCGTCCATCACCAGGCGGGCCTGCTTGCCCGTCATGTTGGCGACTTCGCGGACCAGGCGCGGCATGCGCTGGAACACCGACTTCACCGGCTGGGCGCGGATGGCCATCACGCTGTCCTGGATCTGGCGGGTGAGCTGCTCCAGCTCATCCAGGCCCATGGCCAGGTTCGACGACGGGGCGATGCCGTATTCGCCGACGCGTTGGGCCAGCATGGCCTGGTTGATGACCAGCTCGCCGACCAGATCGATCAGGTGGTCGATGCGCTCGGGATCGACGCGGATCACCGACTGGCCCGGACCGGGGACGTCGATCTGGGCCGGCTTGGCGGCGGGGGCGGCGGCCGGGGCGTTGGCGGCGACCGGAGCGGCGGCGGGCGTCGGAGCCGGCGCGGCGACGGGGGCCGGCGGGGCGATCTCGACGACCGGAGCGGCGGCGACGACCGGCGCTTCGACCGGGACGTCGATCGCGGCGGGCGCGGGCGCCGGAGCGGCCACGTCCAGCAGGGTCGCCAGCACCTCGGCCACCGGGGCCTCGCCGCGGGTGATCTCCAGGTCGCAGTCGCCGTCGACGAATTCGAAGACTTCGCGGATGGCCTCCTCGCCCTGGTCCGTCTCGAGCCGGACGCTCCAGGTGACGTAGGCGGCTTCGGGATCGATGAATTCCAGGGCCGGCAGGGCGCTGTCGTCCAGGGTCGCCTGGATCGGGCCCAGGCGACTCAGCTCGCGCAGCAGCAGGGCCGTCTCGTTGGCCTTGCGGTACAGGTCGGACTTCGGACGGATCGACACCGTCCAGACATTGCCGTCTAGCACGGCCGCGTCGGCGGCCTGGGCGTCGAGGGTGATGGTCATCGGCTGGAAGTCGAAGCCCAGGTCGTCGTCGTCCATCCCGTCATCCGCGCCGACCACGATCGGGGCGGCGTCGACGTACCGAGGAGTCTCGACCACCGGCGCGGCGGCGGCCGGAACAGGCGCGGCGGCGGGGTCGGTGACCGCCTTCAGTTCGGCGGCCATGGCGGCCGAGGCGTCCATGTCGACCACGCCCAGGCCGCGAGCGGCGCTGACATGGTCGGCCAGCACGTCCGAGGCGCGCAGCAGCAGGGCCGTCAGGTCCGGCGTGCCCGGGATCTCGTTCGACCGCAAGGCGTCCAGCAGGGTCTCGAACACGTGGGCGAAGCGCACCAGCGGTTCCAGGCCGAAGGCGCCGGCGCCGCCCTTGATCGAGTGCACGGCCCGGAAGACGGCGTTGACGGTGTCGCCATCGTCGTTGCCGTCCTGCATGGCCAAGAGCCCGCCTTCAAGATCGGCGAGCAGTTCCTCGCATTCCTGAAAGAAGGTGACCTTGATGGCCTCTAGCTCGTCCATTCCCCGACTTCCTACAAAGGTATTTCAGTACCTAAAGCACCTGGACGATCAGGCCGCGACGCGGCGGATCGCCTCAACGAGCTTCTCGGGGTTGAACGGCTTGACGATCCAGCCCGTGGCGCCGGCCTCGCGGGCCCGCTGCTTCTTGCTGGGGTCGCTTTCGGTGGTCAGCACCAGGATCGGGATGGCGCGATAGTCGTCGTCGACCCGCACCGCCTCGATGAAACCGAAGCCGTCCAGCTTGGGCATGTTGATGTCGGTGATGATCACGTCGGGGCGATGGGCGGACAGCACTTCCAGCCCGTGTTCGCCGTCGACGGCTTCGACGACGTTGAACCCGGCGCCGGCGAGGGCCATGCGCAGCATGTCCCGCATCGTACGCGAGTCATCGACCGTGAGGACAGTACGCGTCACGATGCAGCTCCTTGGATTTCGGCCTGAAACAGAGCCCCTTCGGCCCCGAAAAGACGGATGGTTTCCACGAACGCCTCGGAAGGCGCGGTGATCGAAAAAGGCTTGCCGTCCTCGGCCCAGGCCTTGCGGGCGGCCAGCAGGACCTGCAGGCACAGCCCGCCGAGGCGGCGCACCTGGTCGGCATGGACCTCGATGTCCTGGCCGCGGCGTTCGACGAACGCCTGCTTGAGCGGTCCCGAAGCCTTCAGATCAAGGGTTTCGGGTAAAGCGATCGCTGTCGACATCAGAACTCCTCCCAGCCGTCGCTGGCCGGGGCGGCCGCCGTCGCCGCGCCGCCGCGTCCAGGACGGGCGAAGGCGTTGAGGCGGGCGCGTTGCTCAGCCACCGGATTGGCGGCGGGGGCGTGGTGGGCGGCGTCGGCGACCTGCGGACGCTCGTAGGACGTGGTCTGCTGGCGGCCGTCGCCGACCCGGAAGCGGCCGATCAGACGCACCAGCTCGCCGGTCTCGCCCTTCAGCGAGTGGGTGGCGGCGGTCGACTGCTCGACCATGGCGGCGTTCTGCTGGGTCACCTGGTCCATCTGGTTGACGGCGGTGTTGACCTCGTTCAGGCCGGTGGCCTGCTCGGCGGCCGAGGCGGCGATCTCGGTGACCAGGGCGTCGATCTCGCCGACCTTGGTGACGATCCGCTGCAGGGCCTCGCCCGTCTGGCCGACCAGGCTCACGCCCTGGCTGACCTGCTGGGTGGAGGACGAGATCAGCGTCTTGATCTCCTTGGCGGCTTCGGCCGAGCGCTGGGCCAGGGCCCGCACTTCCTGCGCCACGACCGCGAAACCTCGACCGGCGTCACCGGCGCGCGCCGCTTCGACGCCGGCGTTCAGGGCCAGCAGGTTGGTCTGGAAGGCGATCTCGTCGATGACGCCGATGATCTGGTTGATCTGCTTGGACGAGTCCTCGATGGCGCCCATGGCCGAGACGGCCTCGTGCACGACCTGGCCCGAATGAGTGGCTTCGCCGCGGGTGCTGGAGACCACTTCCGAGGCCTGCTTGGCGCCGCTGGCGGTGCGGCGCACCGTGGCGGTCAGCTCGTCCAGGGCGGCGGCGGTCTCTTCCAGCGAGGCGGCCTGCTGCTCGGTGCGGCGCGACAGGTCGTCCGAGGCGTGGGCGATCTCGTCGGCGCCGGTGCGCAGGCCGTCCGTCGAGGCCGCGATGACCTTGATGGTTTCCTGCAGCTGGGTGATGGCGGCGTTGAAGTCGTCCTTCAGCTTGCGGTAGTCGCCCGGGAAGTCGGCCTGGACGCGGTAGGTCAGGTCGCCCTTGGCCAGGTGCTCCAGCGCGTCGGCCAGCGACGACACCACCAGGGCGTTCTCGCGGGCGGCGGCGGCGGCGGCCTCTTCCTTGGCGCGGCGCTCGTCGGCGGTCAGGGCGGCCGACTTCTCCTGCTCGGCGCGCATCTGCTCCAGGTGCAGCTGATTGTCGCGGAAGACCTTCAGCGAGCGGACGATGGCGCCCAGCTCGTCGCCGCGGGTCATCTTCTCCAGGTCGATCGTGTTGTCGCCCTTCGACAGCTTCTCGGTGGCGCCGGCGATGTCGCCGATCGACTTGCGGGTGGTCATCACGGTCATGAAGGCCAGGCCGGCGACCGCGCACAGCGTGATCAGCGACAGGACGATCGTGGCGCTCATCGCCGCATTGGCCTCAGCCTGCTTCTTCGCCGTCTCGGTGGCGATGCGGGTGTTGGCGGACGTCACGACGCCGTCCAGCTGGGCGGTCATCTTGGCGTACTGCTCTTCGAACGGGGCGATGAAGCCGGCGGCCATGTTGAAGTCGACCCCGATCATCCCGCTGACCGTGTCGATGGCGCTGCGGCATTCGTCGAGCGACTTGATCAGCTCGACGATCTTGCCCTGCTCTTCCTTGGGCAGCTTGCCCTTCAGAGCGGTCAGGTCCTTCTTGATCGCGTCGGTTTCGGTCAGGATCGCCGCCATGCGGGCGTCGTTCTTGTCGACCTCGATGTTCCCGGCCTTGTGGGTCATCACGGTGAACAGTTCGCCGTTGATGTTGGAGATCCGCTTGGAGATCGTCTGGATCTCCATGTTCTCGCGCATGTCGTTCTCGACGACCTGCTTGAGCGCGGCGGACTGGCTCTTCTGCACGACGATCGCGCCACCGGCCATCAGGGCCAGCATCAAAAGCGCGAAAGCCGGCGCGAAGCCGATTTTGATGATCAACGGAAGATCGACGAGCCGAAAACGCTTCATCGGATAGGTCCCCTCTAGCGGTGTTTCCGTGCGCACGGATCACCAACGTCGAGGGCGATCATCACGGCATATTCCTAATAGTTCCTGACTTTGGTTAAGAGCCTGTGCCGCAGGGCGTGTCGCACCCCTGAAATTCCGCGCTGCGCAAAGCTCTCGTCCGCCCGCCCTGGAATTTCCTGGAATTTAAGGACCGGGCGCGCGCGTGAGTCACGCCCATGCAAGGGTCGAGTCGTCGACGGTGGATTCTGAGTGTAGTTTCAAGTGAAACTGGCGTATTCGCCAAGTAAGCGTGGTTACCGATAAATGAATAAAACTATCTTCCGGTGACTCAGAATATTTTAACTCGGTTCTGCGAAAAAGCTCAGGCGTCCGGACGACGCGACGTCCGAAGGGCGAGACACACTATTAGGAGCAGCGGGATGAAATATCCGATCGCTATTGCCGCGGGAATCGCTGGCAGCTTTTTCGTCGCTCAAGCCGCCTCGGCGGCTGGCGGCTTCGAAGACCAAATGGGCCGTTGCCTGCAACAGTTCGCCAACACGCGCGACGCCGCCCAGGTCATGCTGGAATGCACGGCTGACGCCGGCAAGCTGACCGAGTGCAAGGTCGTCGACAACAGCGCGGCCGGCAAGGGTTTCGACAAGGCCGCCATGTGCATTGCTGAAAAGCTGCCGATGGGCGCCAAGACCGGCACCGTGAAGGTTCCGTTCCGCTTCCCGGGCGGCGCGTAAGTCTAAAAGCTCTCTCCCTTCCCGGAGAGATCTTAATACGCCTCCGCTGGCTCCGCCGGAGCGTCCTTACAGGGGACGTTCCGGCCCGGGGCCGGCGGGGGCGTTTTGCGTTTTGGCGGGCGTGCGCCGAATGGGGACAGGCGCATGTGCCTGTCCCCGGCGGCAAATCCCCTACCCGCCCCGCTTCAGCGTCTCGCGGGCGATGACCAGCTGCTGGATCTGGCTGGTGCCCTCGTAGATCCGGAAGATCCGCACGTCGCGATACAGCCGCTCGATGCCGTAGTCGGCGACATAGCCGGCCCCGCCGAAGATCTGCACCGCCCGGTCGGCCACCCGCCCGACCATTTCCGAGGCGAACAGCTTGGCGGCCGCCGCCTCCAGGGTCACGCCCTCGCCGGCGTCGCGCTTGCGGGCGGTCTCCAGCACCAGGGCCCGGGCCGCCAGGGCCTCGGTCTTGCTGTCGGCGATCATCGCCTGGATCAGCTGGAAGCTGGCGATCGGCTGGCCGAACTGCTTGCGCTCGCTGGCATAGGCCACGCAGTCGGCCAGCAGGCGCTCGGCCACGCCCACGCAGACCCCGGCGATGTGCAGCCGCCCGCGGTCCAGCACCTGCATGGCCACCTTGAAGCCCTCGCCCTCCTCGCCCAGCCGGTTCCAGGCCGGCACGCGGACATTGTCGAAGGTCACGTCGTGGATATGGGCCCCCTGCTGGCCCATCTTCTTCTCGGGCTTGCTGACGCTCAGGCCCGGCAGGTCGCGCGGGACCAGGAAGGCCGAGACGCCCGAGCCGCCCTTCACCTCGGGATTGGTGCGGGCCATTACCGTGAACAGCGAGGCCTTGCCGGCGTTGGTGATGAACCGCTTGTTGCCGTTCAGCACATAGTCGTCGCCGTCCAGCACGGCCCGGGTCTGGACGGCGGCGCTGTCGGACCCGGCCTCGGCCTCGGTCAGGGCGAACGAGGTGACGATCTCGCCGGACGCGATGCCGGGCAGCCACTTGGCTTTCTGTTCGTCGGTCCCGAACATCACCAGCCCCTGGCTGCCGATGCCGACATTGGTGCCGAACACCGAGCGGAAGGCCGGCGAGGCGCGGCCCAACTCGATGCCGACCAGGCACTCTTCCTCCATGTTCAGGCCCAGGCCGCCGAACGCTTCTGGGATCGACAGGCCGAACAGGCCCAGGCCCTTCATCTCCTCGATGATCTCGGCGGGCACGGCGTCGTCCTCGGCGACCTTGGCCTCGATCGGGCGCAGCCGCTCAGCGACGAAACGCCGCACCGTGTCGATCAGCTGCTCGCGGGTCTCGAGGTCCAGGGCCATGGCGTTCCTTCCGCTTCAAACATCTGTTTTGAGCAGACTGTAGCGGCGGAACGCACGAAGGGAAGAGGGTGGTCGGGCCAAAGCCTCGCGCGGAAAAGCCGAGACCGGCTTTCCGCAAAGGCGACGCGAAACAGGAGCCTGGGGCGAGCCGCGCGATTTCCCATGTCGCGCGATCGGCCCTAGGCCCGCGCCAGCACGCTCTTGCGCATCCCGTAGGCCAGATAGACCAGCGCCCCGACGCCATGAGCGTACAGGAAGTAGAGCTGGGTCTTGGCCGGCAGGCTGTAGAACAGGTACAGGCAGCCCAGGATGGCCCCCGGCGCCACCACTTGCCACAGCGGGGTGGAGAACATCCGCGGCCGGCCCGGGTCGCGCACCCGCAGGATGATCACCGACAGCCCCACCGCGATGAAGGCCGCCAGGGTGCCGGCGTTGGCCAGCTCGGCGAGGTCCTTCAGCGACAGCAGGCCCGACAGCACGGCCGCCAGGGCGCCGGTCAGCAGGGTCATCAACACCGGCGTGCCGGTCTTGGGATTTACCCGCGACAGGGCCGGGGGCAGCAGGCCGTCGCGCGCCATCACGAAGAAGATCCGGCTCTGGCCGTACATGAAGGCCAGGATGACGGTCGGCAGGGCGACCACCGCCGCCAGGGCCACCAGTTCGCCCATCTTCGGATGGCCAAGGGTTTCCAGGATGAACACCAGCGGCGCTTCGCTCTTGGAGAACACCTCGGCCCGCGAGGCGCCGATCGCGACGCCGGCCACCAGCATGTAGATCAGGGTGCAGGCCAGCATCGAGCCGACGATGCCGATGGTCAGGTCGCGCTTGGGGTTCTTGGTCTCCTCGGCGGCGGTCGACACCGCGTCGAAGCCGTAAAAGGCGAAGAAGATCAGGCTGGCGGCGGCCATGACCCCCACCTTGATCCCGTTGGGACCGCTCCCCTCGACCGTGTGGGCGGCGAACCCCTTGGGCATGAACGGCGTGAAATGGCTGGCGTCGAACGCCGGCAGGCACAGGGCCACGAACAGGGCCAGGGCCGCGATCTTGATGACCACCAGCACCATGTTGATCGTGGCGCTTTCCCGGCTGCCCACGGCCAGCAGGCCGGCGACGACGAACGAGATGATCACGGCGGGCAGGTTGATCAGGCCATGCGTCCCGTCGGCCAGCTCGACGTGCGGCCCCGCCAGCAGGAATTCCGGAAAGCCGGCCATCCGGAACAGGCCCGCCGCATGGGCCGACCAGGTGACGGCCACGGCCGCGCAGACCAGGGTGTATTCGAGGATCAGGCTCCAGCCCACGAACCAGGCCACCGGCTCGCCCATGGCCACATAGCTGTAGGTATAGGCGCTGCCCGAGGCCGGGATCATGGTCGACAGCTCGGCGTAGCATAGGGCCGCGCAGGCGCAGACCGCCCCGGCGATCAGGAACGACAGCATCACGCCCGGCCCGGCCAGCCCCGCCCCGACGCCGGTCAGGGCATAGATGCCGGTGCCGACAATGGCCCCGACGCCCAGGGCCACCAGGTGATACCAGCTCAGGGTCTTCTTCAGCGCGTGGGCGGGGTCGCCGCTCGCCGTGTCGATCGCCTTGCGGCGGTTCCAGATGCTCAAGTTCTTCTCCCGACTCTTTGCCGGGGACGATGGGCTAGCGACGCGCCGCCGCCAAGGGGGAGAATTTCACCTTCCTTCTCCCCTTGCGGGAGAAGGTGGCCTGCAAAGCAGGTCGGATGAGGGGTCTCGCCGACGTGTCCGACGGCGTATTTGGAATCTTTCGGCGATCGCCTATCGACCCCTCATCCGTCGGCCTTCGGCCGCCACCTTCTCCCGCAAGGGGAGAAGGAACGTTAGCTCAGATCACCGCGTCGAAGGCCGCCCAGTTGGGCAGTTCGGCGTCGGCCTTGCGGCCCCGGTTGGCGATCCGGGTGTAGAGCAGCTTCACGCAGCGGCTGCCGGTGGTCTCGAACAGGAACGGGAAGATCCCGTGGACGAAACAGGCCACGCCGCCCAGCAGCATCGGGACGGCGAAGCTCCAGGCCACGGCCATGTGCTCGCCATAGGTCTCGTCGACCGAGCGGGGGTGGCGGGTGAAGAGATCGAGCATGACGGGCCCCAGGAAACCTCGTTCCATGATGCCTCGCCTGGCGAGAATGACATGGTCTCAATCGCCGCGCCGTGGCAGGTTTGGAGAACTCAATTCCTGAATGGCGGCCGGATAGAGAATGATTTCGCTGGACCAGATCGACCGCCGCCTGCTGGCCATCCTGCAGCAGGACGCCACCGTCCCCATCGCCGAGTTGGCTGAACGGGTGGGCCTGTCACAGACGCCGTGCTGGAAGCGGGTCAAGCGGCTGCAGGACAGCGGGGTGATCACCGCACGCGTCGCCCTGATCGACCGCGACGCCCTGGACCTGCCGCTGACGGTGTTCGTGGCGGTCAAGACCGGCCGCCACGACGAGGACTGGCTGGCGACCTTCGCGGCCGGCGCCAAGGCCCTGCCCGAGGTGGTCGAGTTCTACCGGATGAGCGGCGATGTCGACTACCTGCTCAAGGTCGTGGTGCGCGACATCGCCGCCTATGACCGCTTCTACCGCCGCCTGATCGCCACCGCCCCGCTGACCGACGTGTCGTCCAGCTTCGCCATGGAGCAGATCAAGTTCACAACGGCGTTGCCGATCGCGACGAGCTGAAAGTTATCCACAGGGTCGCGGCCGGGGACACGCCCTCGCGGCGTGTCCCCACCTTCATCCCGGAAGGTCAGGACGTGCGGCGCCGCGCCGGCCGAAGGGGACACGCCGCAAGGGCGTGTCCCCGGCTGCGTCACGGTCGTCTATCCCCCCGAAATCCAACCCCGACGTCAACGAAATCAAGGTGCTGCACGAAAACGCACGTTTCCTGTCCCCACCCTCCGGGGCGGGCGCACACTTCTGGTCATGACCCAGACCCAACACACCCCCGCCCCGTCCCTGGCCTGGCGCCAGGCCCTGCAGACCAAGCTGATGGCCGCCCTCGACGCCGCCTGGGCGATTCTCGAGCACTGCGACGATCCCGCCGAGATCAAGCGGGTCCGTGAGCGGCTCAGGGCCATCGGCGAGCTGGCCGCCCAGGCCCGCAAGGTGGCGCTGATCACCCCGAAGGAGTCGAAAGCCGACGCCAATGTCGCGGCCAAGGCCGAAGTGCTGGCCCGGGTGATGGCGCCCGGCCTGGCCGCCGAAGCCCTGGTCGCCGCCCGCGCCCCCGCCGCCGCCCAGGCCGAGCTCTCGCGCCGGGCGCTGGAGAAGCTGAAGGGCGGCGGGCGGGCGCGATTGTGAGGGCGACTCGCCAGCCGCCCGGGGACAGGCACGCAGGACAGCGCGTCCGCAAGCTTGCCGAAGCCTTGAGGTGCGTGCCTGTACCCAACGCCATCCCGGCGGCTGGATCGCTCGCCCTGAAGAAAGGCCGGACGCAGCAGATCAAGGTGGGGACACGCACTCACGCCAGACGCCCCGGCGACCCGACCAACGCCTTGCCATGAGTGCGCGTCCCCGGCTCGACGCGAGCCGAAACCCGGTTTCGCCGCCTAGTCCGGCCAGAGATCCTGCACGTCGCCCTTGCGGTTCAGCATGTGCGTGGCCCGTTTGATCAGCATCAGCAGCCGCTCGCGCCGGCCGTCGCTGTCATAGGTCAGCGAGGCGCGCGCCAGGCCTTCCAGCATGAACCGCGCCAGGTCGCGCGAGGCCTGGAACCTCGGGCCGGCGCCGGCGTGGAGGATCTTCAGGAAGTGGTCGCCGGCCTGGGCGCGGTCGAACTCGGCCTGGGCCGGGGCCAGCAGGGCCTGGACGGCCGGGTCGGTGCGGCCGGCGGCCTCCAACTCGGCGAAGGCCAGGAACGGCACGGTGTGCAGCAGGTCCCAGTAGCTGTCGATGGCGTGCTCGGTGACGTCGGCGCCCGGCGGCAGGCCGTCGGCGGCGGCGCGGAACAGGGCCGAGCGCTCGGCCTGGACGTGGGCCACGGCCGCCTCGACCAGCGCCTCGCGGCTGGGGAAGTGGTAGAGCATCGCCCCGCGCGTCAGCCCCGCCGCGTCGGCGATCACCGGATTGGTCGCGGCGTAATAGCCGATCTCGGCGATCAGCCGCATCGCGTGGTCGAGAATCCTCGCCCGGGTCTTGAGCGACTTGGGCGTATCCTTGGCGAGGCGGGCGGCGTCCATGAACCCTGGTCTAGTCCAAAGCCATGTTGCGCTGCAACAGCCCAGGGCCGGCAAAGCTTCGCCCGTCCGGCAAGTTTCATCCGATGGTCAAATTTCGGGCGTCGGTGCGGCGCCGCGCCGCGTGACGGGCGGCGCCCCGTTTCACGAAAGCGACATGCAATCAGCTTAATCGCCGCCCTTGAGCGCTCCGACAGGATCGGGGCCGCGACCGGTCCGGGGGGACCGGGCTGGAACGCCGACCAGACCGCCGGAGGGGCAAGCCATGGTCACCGACACCGACATCGAGATCCGCCGCTACCGCTCGATCTTCATCAGCGACGTGCACCTGGGCACCCGCGGCTGCCAGGCCGAGCTGCTGCTGGACTTCATCCGCCATGTCGAATGCGACAAGCTCTACCTGGTGGGCGACATCATCGACGGCTGGAAGCTGCGCAGCGGCTGGCACTGGCCGCAGAGCCACAACGACGTGGTGCAGAAGATCCTGCGCCTGGCCCGCAAGGGCGTGGAGGTGATCTATGTGCCCGGCAACCACGACGACCGGGTGCGCGACTTCTGCGGCGTCCACTTCGGCGGGGTGGTGGTGGTCCGCGACGTGATCCACGAGGCGGCCGACGGCAAGCGCTACCTGGTGGTGCACGGCGACGAGTTCGACGGGGTGGTGCAGCACGCCAAGTGGCTGGCCTTCCTGGGCGACTGGTCCTATAGGACCATCCTGATGCTGAACACCTTGCTCAACCGCGCACGCCGCAAGCTGGGGTTCGGCTACTGGAGTCTTTCGGCCTATCTGAAGGTCAAGGTGAAGAACGCCCTGCAGTTCATCGAGAATTTCGAGGCCGCCGTCGCCGACGAAGCCCGTCGTCGCGGCGTCGACGGCGTGATCTGCGGCCATATCCACAAGGCCGAGATGCGCGAGATCGACGGCGTGCTCTATGTCAACGACGGCGATTGGGTGGAAAGCTGCACCGCGCTGGTGGAACATATGGACGGACGGCTCGAAATCCTGGAATGGTCCAAGCTTAGGTCCTGGTCGGTGATCGACCGGGCGCGGGCGCTCACCCTCGAGCCCCCGATAGCGGAGCCAGCCGCCGCCTGATGCGGATACTACTCGCCACCGATGCCTGGGAACCGCAAGTCAATGGCGTGGTCCGGACCCTCACCAAGGTGATGGCCGAGCTGAAAGCCATGGGCCACGAGGTCGACGTCGTCAGCCCCGACCAGTTCCCCACCTTCCCGCTGCCGACCTATCCGGAGATCAAGCTGGCCATCGGGGCCTACGAGCCGGTGATGGAGCGCTTCAAGTCGTTCGAGCCGGAGGCGATCCACATCGCCACCGAGGGGCCGATCGGCCTGGCCGCCCGCCGCATCTGCCTGGAATGGAAGCTGCCGTTCACCACCAGCTACCACACGCGCTTTCCCGAATACGTGTCGGCCCGCCTGCCGCTGCCGCTGTCGGCCGGCTACACCTACATGCGCTGGTTCCACAAGCCGTCGGGCCGGCTGATGGTCGCCACCCCGACCATGCGCGACGAGCTGATCCGCCACGGCTTCCGCAACATCTCGCCCTGGACCCGCGGCGTCGACACCGACGTGTTCCGCCCCCGCCAGGAAGGCGAGCCCGACGTGTTCGAGGGCCTGGCCCGGCCGATCTTCCTCAATGTCGGCCGCGTGGCCGTCGAGAAGAACATCGAGGCCTTCGCCAGCCTGGACCTGCCCGGCACCAAGGTGATCGTCGGCGACGGCCCCCAGCGCGAGGAACTGGCCGAGAAATATCCCGACGTGGTGTTCACCGGCGCCAAGTTCGGCGAGGAGCTGGGCCGCTATTTCGCCTGCGCCGACGTGTTCTGCTTCCCGTCCCTGACCGACACATTCGGCCTGGTGATCCTGGAGGCCATGGCCGCCGGCGTGCCGGTGGCGGCGTTCTCGGCCCCCGGCCCGATCGACATCATCCCCGGCTCCGGCGCCGGCGTGCTGGCCCCCGGCCAGACCGACGGCCTGCGCGAGGCCTGCCTGGCCTGCCTGGACATCGACCACACGGCGGTGCGCAAGTTCGCCGAGGGCTTCTCGTGGCGAGCCTGCGCCGAGGAGTTCTACAAGAACCTGCAGCCCTATCCCGAGCCGGAAAAGACCCGCTTCTGGCGCCGGCTGCGGCGCCTGGCGCGGCTGAGGCGCAAGCCCGCCGCCTGAGGCGGCGGCGCTTGAGACGCCTCCCCGCTCACACGACGAACACCTCGCTGCGGTCCATGCGCACGTTGCGGACGGCGCGGCAGGCCTCCTCGTCCGCCCGGTCGCGTTCGGGCTTGAAGCTCAGCAGCAGCGAGCGCCGCCGCGCGCCGGAGCGGTTGCGGGTGGCCCCGTGCAGCAGGTCGGCGTCGAACACCAGGATGTCGCCCGCCTCGCCCGCCAGGACGATGGACAGGGCCTCGTCGTCCGGCCCGCCCGGGTCGAGCAGGCGCGGCACCAGGCGGGTGGCGCCGTTGTCGGGCCCGTAGGGATCGAGGAACACCAGGGCCGCCACGGCCTTCTGGCCGGCCCCGTCGCGATGCAGCGGCTGGTGGCCGCCGTCCGCCAGCGGCTCGCGGCCCTCGACCTGGCAGAGGAAGAACGGCCCGCCCAGCATCCGCCCCGCCGCCGCCAGCAGGGACGGCAGCCGGCAGGTCCGCTGCACCGTGGGATCCAGATCGACCAGGGCGTGGCGCCAGTCGGGACTGCGCGGCGCGGCCCATTGTTCGGGCAGGCCGACGCCGGCGTCGAAGGCGTCGCGCAGGGCGGCGCGCCAGGCCTCGGGCACGACGCCGCGCAGCAGCAGGTAACCGTCGCGGTCCAGGGCCGCGGCCTGGTCCGCCTCGAGCGGGGCGACCTTGGCGGGCGTCAGGGTTTGGCTCATGGCGCTCCGGAACCGGCGGGAGATCGCCGCGATCCTGCCCCCGCCGCGCGGCGCCGTCCACCGGCGGGTCAGTCCGCGGCCGTCCGACCGCCTTCGACGACGAACCGCGCCTCGACGCCGGCCGGCGCGGCCAGGCCCGGCCGCGCCAACGGCTGGCCGCCGCCGATCCACAGCCTCACCGGACCGGCGGCGATCGACCGCGTCCCGTCAGGTCCGACGACGCTCATCGCCGCCCCGTCCAGCGCGAACCGCACGCGGCGGGTCTCGCCGGCCTTCAGATGGATCCGCTGGAAGCCTTGCAGCGACCGCACCGGCGCGCCGGGCGCGTCGCGCGACACGTAGAGCTGGACCACTTCGTCGCCGTCGCGCCCGCCGCGATTGGTGACCTCGACCTCGACGCCCTGGGTCTGGTCCGCCTTCACCGTCGCCCGCTCCAGCACCAGCTTGCCATAGGCGAACCGCGTGTAGCTGAGGCCATGGCCGAACGGATATAGCGCCTCGCCGGCGAAATAGCGGTAGGTGCGGCCGGCCATGCCGTAGTCCTTGAACGGCGGCAGTTGGTCGGCGGACCGATAGAAGGTCACCGGCAGGCGGCCGGCCGGACTGAAGTCGCCGGCCAGCAGACCGGCCACCGCGCGACCGCCCTCGCCGCCCGGATACCAGGCCTCGACGATGGCCGGCAGGTGGGCGTCGGCCCAGTTCACGCTTAGGGCGGAGCCATTCATCAGTACAAGGATGATGGGCTTGCCGGTCGCGTGCAGGCGCTCCAGCAGGCCCTCCTGGGCGGCGGGCAGGTCCAGGCTGGTGCGGTCGCCCCCGGCGAAGCCCTTGGCCCGCACCGACATCTCCTCGCCTTCCAGCTTGGCGGTCAGCCCGCCGACGAAGACCACCAGGTCGGCGGCCTTGGCCGCGGCCACGGCGGCGTCGGCCCCTCGGCTGGGCCGGCTCCATTGCAGGCGCAGGTCGCCGCGCGAGCCGGACTGGTTGGCCTCGACGACGATCGCGTAGGCCTTGCCGGCCGTCAGGGCGACCTCGCCGTCGGGCGCGGAGTCCGGGGCCCGGGTCCAGGCGTCGACCACGATCCGGCCATCGACGATCACCCGGTAGCCGCCCTCGCCGCTGACCGAGAAGCGGTGGACGCCGGTCTCGGTCGAGGTCAGCACCCCGGTCCAGCGCATCGAGGTCTGGCGCGCCTGGCGCTGGGGCCGCCCCCAGCCGAAGGCCGCGTTGGTCGCCGGCTGCGGCGCCGTCGCCGGCCCTTCAAGGTCCAGCCCCTGGAAGGTCTCGACCGTCAGGTCCTTCAGCGCCGAGTCCGGCACGGCCTCGCGCGGCGCCTCGGTCCAGCCGCTGCCCTCGACGACTTCGATCTTCGCGCCGGGGAATCGCTCGCGCAGCCCCGCCAGCACGGTGACCGGCCGGGACGGCGTGCCATTATAATTGCCGACCAGAGCGTCCAGGCTATCGGCGTTGGGACCAATCACCGCGATCCGGGCGGGCGCGGCCTTCAGCGGCAGCAGGCCGTTGTTTTTCAGCAGCCACGCCGTGCAGCCCCTCGCTCCACCAGTTGTAGGCCGGGACGGAGAGGCGCGGAATGGCCGGGGCGGCGTGCTTCAACTGGCCGGCCTTCTCCTCCAGGGTCATGGCCGAGACCAGGGCCGCGGCGCGGGCTTCCGGCTTCAGGGTCGGATCGAGGAAGGCGGCGGGGGCCTGGGCGCAGGCGGCGCCGGACGCCAGGGAAAGGGCCAAGGCGAGCGCGCAGCTCGACGGTCTGATCGTTGAAGCCTTCACGCGTTTCCCCTCGTCCCGCGACCTTGCAAGGTCGTCTTGGCCGGCACGACACCGGTGTCAGGGATTATGTAGACATAAGCTGGGGATCCGGAACAGCAAAAAGGTACCGGTACCTTAAAGCTTCGCCCTTGCCCGGGCCGGTTTGCCCGTGCCCACTGCCGGCATGGGGTCATCCTTGTTTTCATCCATCGTGGCGCTGTGCGCGCTCAGCTTGGTCGCCGGTTGCAAACCCGCGCCGAAATCCGTCTTCGAGCCCTATGGAAGGGTCCAGGGCGCCGTCGACACGACCAGCCCCAACTGCGCCGCCCGCTACAACGCCTTCCTCGACTACGCCAAGGCCCGGTCGAGGAATCAGCCCGGCTATGAGGCGCTGCAGGCCGCCGAACCGTCGAACGATCTTCCTGACGCTTCAACGGTGTGGGCCAAGGTGGCGGTCTATCCCGTGGATGGCGAGGACAGGATCTACGTGTTCACCCAACCGGGCCACCCGGCCCATCCCGCCGTGCTGATCAAATCCACGTTCGTGAATTCGGAAGGCATGCACCAGCAGGTGAACGGCTGCGCCTGGGGCGACCACAAGGCCTATGTGCGCTTCCTGACCGCCGCCCAGATTTCGGCCGCCTGGTTCCAGGAAGAGATCCGTGGCAATCCCATGCCCGGCGCCGACATCCCGCCGAGCCAGAGGGATCCCGCCGAGGTTCGGGTCGCTGGACCCGCGGAGCTCGTCATGAAGGTCGCCGAACGGGCCTGGCTGATGAACCGCGCGGGTCAGCCGCCCTCGACGATCTACGTCTGGACGGCCAAGGACGCCCTGATGTCCGCGGCCCATTTCACATGGCTGAAGCCCCCTTCGCCCTCGGCCGATCGATATGCCCTGATGGACGCCGCGATCGTCGATTTCACCACCGACGAGGGAGCCGAAGCCCTGGCGTCCTGGTGCGCCGGTCCGGACGCCTCGCGCACGCCGCGTCTCTGCGAACGCGCCGAGGCGCGGACGGCGCAGTGGGCGCTGATCAAGTCGATGTAGGCTCGGACATCAGCGGCGGAGCGCCTCGATGATCCGGCAGCGGACGCTCCAGCCCTCGCCGCCGCGATCGGTGAAGTCGGTGACCACCAGCTCGTAGACCTCGCCATCCTGGGTGAGCGTGCACAGGTCGCCCACCCGCATCGGCCGGGCGTGGCGCGAGCGGATATGGGCCTCGCGCAGGGTGACCAGGTTGTCGCACAGCAGCTCATAGTCCTGCGAGCCGAACGGCGAGACCGGAACGGGGGCGCGCTTAGACATCAACAGGGGCCATCAGCGGCGCGCCTTGCGGGCCGCGTACTTGGCGTCGCGCTTGTCCTTGGCCTCGGCCTCGGTGGGGGCCTTGGCCCGCTTGCGTTCGGCGCGCTCGACGGCCGCGACCGCCGCCCCGGCGGCGACGGCGTCGGCCGCCTTCTTCTTGACGGTGCGGACCGCCTGGCGTTCGGCGCGGACGGCCTTCAGCTCGGCCGCCGCCGCGACGCCGCGCTCGCCGAACAGCGGGTCGGCGGCCGCCGGCCTGGGCTTGAACTTGGCCAGCAGCGCCTGCTTGGCCTCGGCGGCCGTCTTCAGCCGGTCGGCCAACCGGGCGCCCTTGGTCTCGTTCATGTCGTGCTCTTCATTGGAGGGCTCAGGTCTTGGTGCCGCGCAGGGCGTCAGGGTCGATCGGCCGGGGCCGCGTGGGCTGATTACCGGTCGAGCGGGGATCGTTGAGGCCCTTGGGCCCCGTGGGGCGGGTTCCGGGATAGGTCTTCATGGAAGTCTCCTTCGATCGGGGGCGACGGGAACGCGACGGCTATTTCTTCTTGCCGCCCAGCGGCGACAGCAGGGTCGGCGCGGCGGCGGCGATCACCTTGGGCTTGGCGGTCTTGGGCTTGCGGACTTCACGATTGCCTTTGGACAAGGAGCGTTCCTTTTTCGACAGAGAGGCCGCGCGCGACGGCGCGCGCGGTGAACGGCGATATCAGGTCCGTGAAGGGCGCTGGTCGTGGCGACTGACGGTCATGCGACCCCTTTCCGGGGTGCGTCGAGACGGCCCGCCAAGCGGGCTGGAACTCGTCGAGGGCGCGTCCTAGCGCCTTTGGGAGAGTTTAGCACGGTTGCGGGACCGGCCGTTGGAAATACGTTCCCACGTCCCGCCGATTGGGGTCATCCTCGCCGGAACAGCGCCGAGCGCTTGGCCATGAACGCGGCGATCGCCTCGCGGTGGTCGGCGCTGGCCACCAGGGCCGGCAGCTCCTCCTCGACATAGGACCGGCCGTCGACGACGCGCTTGGTGGCCTCCACCGCCAGGGGCGCGCGCGAGGCGATCCATTCGGCCAGGTGGAAGGCTTCGGGCAGCAGGCGCTCGGGCGGGTGCACCGCGGTGACGATCCCGTCGGCCAGGGCCCGTTCGGGGCCGAACTGGGCGCCCGTCAGCAGGTGGGCCTTGGCCCGCGCCGGGCCGATCAGCCGGGGCAGGCGCGTGACCGAGGCCATCAGCCCGATATTGACCCCGGAGGCGGCGAACACCGCGCGGTCGCTGGCCAGGCGGATGTCGCAGGCCAGGGCCAGCTCCAGCCCGCCGCCGAAGCACCAGCCGTCGATGGCGGCGATCAGCGGCACGCGCAGGGCCTCGATCCAGTCCATCAGCCGGTTGAAGTTTTCGACCGCCGCCAGGGCGTCGGGCGCGGTCCGTCCAAGAGCCTCGCGCAGGTCGTCGCCGGCGCAGAACACCCCGCCCCGGCCGGTCAGCACCACCGCGCGAACCTCGTCGTCGGTGGCGATCTCGTCTAGGATCTTGACCAGCTGGGCCCGCACGGCCAGCCCCAGGGCGTTGGCCGGCGGGGCGTCCAGCTCCAGCAGCAGGATCGAGCCGGTGGGGCGGCTGACGTGGATCATCGCGCTCATCGGTCGAACGTGGCGGATGAGGGCTGGTTTGGAAAGCTGAGCCGTTCCTTCTTGGTCGGCGCGGACGACGGTCGTTTCATGCGCAACCATGCTGCGACGCAACAACTTTCCCTTGCCAGAGTTAAACGCTTGTCACAGCCTGGGCCGACCTTGGCGGCTGAACATCGCGCGCGGAGGCCATAAGGATGGACCGACGCCGGGTTCCGAGCCGGCGGAATGGTCCACGGAGCGCAGGAAGCCGTTCGAGCGTTCGTGTTGCAGCGCCGAAGAGACCGGGGAGTGAGATGACCGACACGCTGGCCCAGACCGGGAACGCGCCCGAGTTGAAGGACCTCTACGAGATCGGCGAGATCCCGCCGGCCTTCCATGTGCCCAAGACTATGTACGCCTGGGCCATCCGCAAGGAGCGCCATGGCAAGCCGTCCCAGGCCATGCGGGTCGAGGTCGTGCCCACCTGGGAGATCGGCGAGGACGAGGTGCTGGTGCTGGTGATGGCCGCGGGCGTCAACTACAACGGCGTCTGGGCCGCGCTGGGCGAGCCGATCAGCCCGCTGGACGGCCACAAGCAGGCCTATCACGTGGCCGGGTCAGACGCCTCGGGGATCGTCTGGAAGGTCGGCGCCAAGGTCAAGCGCTGGAAGCTGGGCGACGAGGTGGTCATCCACTGCAACCAGGATGACGGCGACGACGAGGAGTGCAACGGCGGCGACCCGATGTTCTCGTCCAGCCAGCGGATCTGGGGCTACGAGACCCCGGACGGCAGCTTCGCCCAGTTCTGCCGGGTGCAGTCGCGCCAGCTGATGCCGCGGCCCCGGCACCTGACCTGGGAAGAGGCCGCCTGCTACACCCTGACCCTGGCCACCGCCTACCGCATGCTGTTCGGCCACAAGCCGCACGAACTGAAGCCCGGCCAGAACGTGCTGGTCTGGGGGGCCTCGGGCGGTCTGGGCGTGTTCGCCGTGCAGCTGGCCGCCGTGGTCGGGGCCAACGCCATCGGCGTGGTCAGCGACGACGACAAGATCGACTATGTGAGGAGCATGGGCGCCAAGGCGGTGCTGAACCGCAAGGAATTCAACTGCTGGGGCCAGCTGCCCAAGGTCAACGGCCCCGAATTCGCCGACTACATGAAGGAAAGCCGCAAGTTCGGCAAAGCCATCTGGCAGGTCACCGGCAACCGCGACGTCGACCTGGTGTTCGAGCACCCGGGAGAGCAGACCTTCCCGGTCAGCGTGTTCGTGGTCAAGCGCGGCGGCATGGTGGCCATCTGCGCCGGCACCAGCGGTTTCAACCTGACCATGGACGCCCGCTTCCTGTGGATGCGCCAGAAGCGCGTCCAGGGCAGCCACTTCGCCAACCTGATGCAGGCCAGCGCCGCCAACCAGCTGGTCATCGACCGGCGGGTGGACCCCTGCCTGTCGGAAGTCTTCCCCTGGAACGACATCCCCGCCGCCCACGAGAAGATGCTGGCCAACCAGCACCTGCCCGGCAACATGGCCGTGCTGGTCTGCGCCCAGCGGCCAGGCCTGCGGACGTTCCAGGAGGTGGTGGAGATCAGCGGGGGCGGCTGACGTCCGCCGCGACGGCCAGTCTCGCCACAGGGCGCGCGTCCCAAGGTAGAGAATGGCTGTTCAGCCCGTTCCTGACCCGCTAGACCCGGGCGAGAGGATGGACGGGGGCGTCGCGTGATCATCGGTATCGACCTGGGCACCACCAATAGCGCGGTGGGGGTTTGGCGTGACGGCAAGGTGGAGCTGATCCCCAACAGCCTGGGCGCGGTCCTGACGCCGTCGGCGGTCGGCCTCGACGACGACGGCGCTCTGCTGGTCGGCCTGGCCGCGCGCGAGCGCCGCTCGACCCACCCGACCCTGACCGCCACGACGTTCAAGCGCTACATGGGCTCGACCCGGACCACGCGCCTGGGCAAGCAAGACTATCTGCCCGAGGACCTGTCGGCCCTGGTGCTGGCGCGGCTGAAGGCCGACGCCGAGGCCTATCTGGGCCAGCCGGTCACCGAGGCGGTGATCACCGTGCCAGCCTATTTCAACGACAAGCAGCGCAAGGCCACCCGACGGGCCGGCGAGCTGGCGGGCCTGAAGGTCGAGCGGCTGCTCAACGAGCCCACCGCCGCGGCCCTGGCCTACGGAATCCATGAACTGGGCGACGAGACCCGCTTCCTGGTGTTCGACCTGGGCGGCGGCACCTTCGACGTCTCGGTGCTGGAGATCTTCGAGGGCGTGATCGAGGTCCGCGCCTCGACCGGCGACAACCAGCTGGGCGGCGAGGATTTCAACGCCGTCCTGGTGCAGATGATGCGCGAGGCGCATGGCAAGGCCTGGGGCAAGGCCGAGGCCGACTTCGGCTTCCGCCAACGCCTGCAGGTCGCCGCCGAGAAAGCTCGCCGGACCCTGACCGACCAGCCCGCCGCCGACATGACCGTCACCTGGCAGGACGGGAGCTGGACGCTGGAGGTCACGGCCGAGGCGTTCGAGGCCGCGGCCGCGCCCCTGCTGGCCCGCCTGCGCGAGCCGGTGCTGGGGGCCTTGCGCGACGGCTCGGTGCAGGCCGCCGCCCTCAAGGAGATCGTCCTGGTCGGCGGAGCCACCCGCATGCCGATCGTGCGCCGCGCGGTGACCCGGATGTTCGGCCGCTTTCCCTCCAACGCCGTGCATCCGGACGAGGCGGTGGTGATCGGTGCGGCGATCCAGGCGGGATTGAAGGCGCGCGACGCCGCCCTCAAGGACGTGGTCATGACCGACGTCTGCCCCTATTCGCTGGGCGTCGACATCGCCGAGACCGGACCGGGCGGAGCGCTGCGTGACGGCATCTTCTCGCCGGTCATCGAACGCAACACCGTCGTGCCGGCCAGCCGCATGAGCGTGTTCAGCACCATCCAGCCGGGCCAGCGCAAGGTGGTGTTCAACGTCTTCCAGGGCGAGTCCCGGCTCGTCGCCGACAACATCCGCCTGGGTCGGATCGAGATCCCCGTGCCGCCGGCCCGAGCGGGCGAGATCCAGGTCGAGGTGCGCTTCAGCTACGACGTCAACGGGCTGATCGAGGTGGACGTCCATGTGCCCCACACCGGCGAGCGCCGGCAGCTGGTCATCGTCGACGACCAGGACGGCCCGCCGCCGGACCTGGAACAGCGCCGCGCCGCCCTGGCCGCCCTGAAGGTCAATCCCCGCGACCAGGACGCCAACCGCGCCGCCAGCGCCCGGGCTGCGCGCTGCTACGAGCTGTTCCTGGGCGAACGCCGCGCTCACGTCGCCGAGCTGATCTCGCGCTTCGAGACGGTCCTGGACCGTCAGGACCCGCGGGCGATCGACGCCGCCCGGCAGGAGTTGATCCACGGCCTGGACGCGCTGGACGGCGAGACCTTCCTGTGAACCCGCAGATCTGGGAGGTCCTGGACCTGGCGCCGGTCCGCGACCGCGACGCCATCCGCCGGGCCTATGCCCGCCGGCTGAAGGTCACCAGCCCCGAGGATGACGCCGAGGGTTTCAGGACCCTGCGCGAGGCCTATGAGCAGGCGCTGGCCGCGCTGGACTGGGATTGGGCGTGGGAAGACGACGACGGCCAGGAGCAGCAGGACCTGGAGGACCAGCCCCCGTCCGTCGCCGGCGTCTTCGCCGACGCCGCGGACGTGCTGGCCCTGCTGCAGGGCGGCGTCCGGGCGTTCGACGCCGGGCGGCGTGCGGATCCATCGACGCTGCACGGCCATGAGGCGCACGAACGGCTGCTGACCGAGCTGGAGCGGCTGGTCGCCGATGGGGACGACGCCCCGGCCCAGTTGGAGACCGCCCTGGCCGCGATCCTCGCCTCGCCGGCCATGGAGGAGCTGGCGGTGGCGGTCCACACCGAGCAGCACATCGCCCACCTGATCGCCGACAACGCGCCGCGTTCCGACGTCCTGGTGCGACCGGCCATCAACGCCTTTCGCTGGAGCCGCGACCGCACCGGCCTGCATGGCGGCGGCGCGATCGAGGCGGTGCTCGACCGCGACGCCGACATCATTTTCCGCACGGGCCTGCTTCGCGACCGGGGCCCGCGTCGCCCGGCCTTCCTGGCCTTGACCCGGCCGCTGAACCGGGGACCGAGTTGGCGCGACCGGTGCTGGCCCGGCTTCGAACCGGCCATGGGCGCCGTGCTGGCCCAGATCAACCGCCGGCCCAGCCTGCGCGCCGACGTCGACCCCGAGACCCTGGCCGCCTGGGAGGAGCGCCTGGGCCGGCCCCACCTTTCGCCCCTGGTCCTGTGCATCGCCGTCCTGGCGCCGCTGGTCCCCGCCCCGCTCGGCCTGATGACCAGCCCGCTGATGGCGCTGGGGATCTACATGATGGGCGCCGCGGCCTGCCTGGCGGTATCCGGCCTCTGGATCTTCGGCGTGCTTCCGCTTCGCCGGCGCTGGCGCGAGAGCTGGGAGTGGCGGGCGCCGATCTGGGCCCGCGCCGGCTGGGCGCCCTTCAGTCTCGCCCTGCTGCTTCTGGCCAGCCTGGCCCCCGTCAACGCCTGGGCGACGGCCGGGGTCGGCCTTTGCGCGGCCGCCCTGGCGCTCTGGGCGGTGGTCACCAGCGAGGTCGAGGTCGATCCGTCGCCGAAAGCCTGGCCCCTGCCGCTGAGGCTGGTGGTCGGCCAAAGCATCCTGGTGGTCTGGTGGGGCTTCCTGATGATGGTCGCTCCGGAAGCGACGCCGCCGGCCGCGACCGCGGCCTTCATCGGCGCCGTGGTCGCCAGCGCGGCCGGCGCCTCGAGCTTGCCGATCCTATGGTACCGCTGGACCGTCCGCCCTCTGCGTTTCGCCCTGATCCTGGCCCTGTCCGGCGCGGCGGTCTGGACCGCCCTGCAGCTCCTGGACGCGCGTGAGGCGACCGGCGGCGCGGCCTTGGCCGCGGCGGCGACGGCCGCCGTCATCTTCGCGCACCGTCCCGCCGCTGGCGGCCTGGGTCCGACCGCCCTGCAATGGCGCTATCGGGTCCAGGCCTTCTCCCTGTTCGTGATGGTCGGGGCCGGGACCGAACTGGGCTGGCTGAAGGTCACCGGCCTTTGGCTGCTGGCCGGCGTGGCGGTCGCCCTGGTCGGGGCGATCGCCTTGGAAAAGGACCTCTAGCGCCCCATCTCGTCGGCCGCCGTCCGGGCCAGCGCCTCGTCGAAGTCCGTGACCTCGGCATAGCCCAGCCGGCGGCGGATCTTGGCGTTGTCGACGAACAACGGGTAGCCGAGGTCCAGGCCTGAGACCGCCTTGGCCAGGGCGCCGCGCGCCACGTCGGGATGGGCCAGCTGGATCTCGCCGGGCCAGCCCAGGTGTTCGGCGAAGGTCGCGGCCCAGGCGAGGTTGGTCGGGGTGTTGGCGCGGCCCAGGTTGAAGGTGTCGCCGCCGGCCCGGGGATGGACCGCCGCCAGGGCGATCCCGGCCGCCACGTCGTCGACATAGCCGAAGGTCGCCCGCCAGCCGGCCCACGGATGGGGGATCACGAAACGCGGCCGGCCCTGGACCATCGGCCGGATGGCCCACGAGAACCGCCGCTGGCGGTCGCCGGGCCCGAACACCATGGGCAGGCGCAGGATGGTCGCCTCCAGCCCCGCGGTCGCGCGAGCCGCCTCTTCGAGCGGGATCTTGTCGTAGTCGTCCATCCAGGCCTGGGGATCGCCGGCCGCGCGCGGCCTGGCCAAGCGGTAGGGAAAGCGGCTGTCCCGCAGCGGGGCGTCTTCGGTCAGCCGGTCCCAGATCGGCGTCGGCCGGCCCTTGCGGTGCAGGCCCTCGTAGTTGCGATAGACGTCGACCGAGCTGACCAGCACGTAGCGGGCGATACGGCCCGACAGGGCGTCGAGCAGCGGCAGGGTGTCGGCCGCCGTGTAGGCGATCAGGTCGACCACCGTGTCGGCGCCCAGCTCGCGCACGGCCGCCAGCACCGCCGCCGGGTCGCGGCGGTCCAGCACCACCGACGCCGCCCCGGCCGCGACCTCGCGCGCCCCGTGGTGGGCCGCGCCCGTCTCGACGCCGTCGGCCAGCAGCCGCGCGACCACCGGGCCGCCGATGAAACCCGTCCCTCCAAGGACCAGGACGCCCATGCCGCTTCTCGAAACTCCAGACTCGCGAGCGCCAGCCTATGCGCGAGCCGCCGCTTCGACGCAAACGCGCGATGCCGCGCTCTTCTCCCTATCGGCCGTCATCCCGGGCCTTGTGGCCCGGGAACCCTCGCTCAGCTGAACCGTGAGGCTCCAGCGGTTCGCTGGCGAACCGCCCCTACTGCACCTGCGGCGGACAAAGGGGTCCCGGGCACGGGGCCCGGGATGACGGCCGAAGGGGGGCGCGTCTGTCGACCACATCCCAAACTTTGCTGGTTGGCATGTTCCGCGCCCCGTCGCACAGTCGGCGCAAACAAATGTTTGGGGGAACGGCCATGGGCTGGAAGGGCAAGGCGGCGCTGACGGCCGTGGGGCTGGTGCTGGCGGTCTCGGCCGTGGTGGCGGTGCGCACGGCGACCTTCAAGGCGCCCGTGGCCGACACCGCCGGCGTCCGCCTGGCCGCGGCCCGTCCGTTCGACGTCGACCTGGCGGCCCGGCATCTGGGCGAGGCCGTCCGCTTCCGGACCGTCAGCCATCAGGACCCCGCCGAGGATCAGCCGGCCGAGTGGGACAGGCTGCACGCCTGGCTGCAGGCGACCTATCCCGACGCCCACCGGGTGATGGGCCGCGAGGTCGTGGCCGGCCACGCCCTGGTCTACACCTGGCCCGGAACCGACCGGGGCCTGGCCCCGATCGTGCTGATGGCCCACCAGGACGTGGTGCCGGTCACCCCCGGCAGCGAAGAGTCGTGGACCCACCCGCCGTTCGACGGCGTGGTGGCCGACGGCGCGGTCTGGGGCCGGGGCGCGATCGACGACAAGGGCAGCCTGGTCACCCTGTTCGAGGCGCTGGACGGCTTGGCCAAGGCCGGCTTCGTCCCCAAACGCACGGTGATCCTGGTCAGCGGCCACGACGAGGAGGTGCGCGGCGGCGGCGCGCGGGCCGCGGCCGCCCTGCTGAAGTCGCGCGGGATCAAGGCCCAGTTCGTGCTCGACGAGGGCATGGTGGTGGTCGAGGACCATCCGGTGACCAAGAAACCCGTGGCCCTGATCGCCACGGCCGAGAAGGGCTACGCCACCCTGACCGTCATCGCCCCCGCCGTCGGCGGCCACTCGTCGGCCCCGCCACCCCAGACCGGCGTGACCACCCTGGCCAAGGCCGTGCTGGCGATCGCCGACCATCCGTTTCCGATGAGGTTCAGCGGCCCCGGGGCCGACATGCTGAAAAGCCTGGCCCCGCACAGCTCGGCGACCATCAGGATGGCGGCCGCCAACCCCTGGCTGTTCTCGCCGCTGCTGGTCAGCCAGACCGCCAAGACGCCGGCCGGGGCGGCCATGCTGCACACCACCATCGCCCCGACCATGCTGAAGGGCTCGCCCAAGGAGAACGTCCTGCCGCAGGACGCCACGGCCTGGATCAACTACCGCATCGCCCCCGGCGACACCTCGGCGCAGGTGATGGCCCGGGCCCGCGACGCGGTCGGCGATCTGCCGGTCAGGCTGGCCTGGGTGAAGGCCCCGGACGAGCCCAGCAAGGTGTCGTCCATCACCTCCGACGGCTGGAAGACCCTGGCCGCCCTGGCTGGCGACGAGAGCCGCGCGCCCGTCGCCCCGGCCCTGATGACCGCCGCCAGCGACAGCCGCTACATGGGCCCGATCGCCGACGACATCTACCGCTTCCAGCCCCTGGTGCTGTCGGTCGACGCCACCAAGATGATCCACGGCACGGACGAGCACATCTCGGTGGCCAATGTCGAACGCATGGTGCGGTTCTACCAGCGGCTGGTGGAGACGGCGGCGAGCCGATAGGCGCCTTCCGACACAAACTCTTCACGGGACCCCGGCGCGGTGATCGGGCCTATTGCCCCCGGGGACGGCGCGCGGGGCGTGTCGCGGGTCGGACGACGCACATGGCTGACGACGCGCAGATGCTGGCCTTGCGGCCGGCTTCGAAGGCCATGAGGGTCGGCGAAGGCTTCGTGCTGGACGCCTGGTATGTGGCGGCCCTGTCGTCCGAGCTGAAGCCGGGCCGGATGGAAAGTCGGGAGTATCTGGGCGAACCGGTCGTGATCGGACGGACCCGGGCCGGGCCCGTCTACGCCCTGCGCGACGTCTGTCCGCACCGCGCCGCCAAGCTGTCGGCGGGCAAGGTCCGCGCCGAAGCGGACGGCGGCGAGAGCGTCGAGTGCCCCTATCACGGCTGGCGGTTCCGCACCGACGGCGCCTGCGCCAAGATCCCCGCCCTGACCGCCGACAACCCGCTGGACGTCGCGAAGGTCCGTGTCCGGACCTATCCGCTGGTGGAAGCCCAGGGGCTGGTGTGGATCTGGATGTCTTCCGATCCGCGCTTTGACGGCGCCCCGCCTGGGCCGCCCCCGGTGATCCCCGGCGTGGTGGGCGGCAAGCCCAAGCTGGTCGACCACCTTGACTACGACATCCACATCGACCACGCGGTGCTGGGGCTGATCGATCCCGCCCACGGCCCGTTCGTTCACCGGCAGTGGTGGTGGCGCACCGGCGCCAGCCAGCACGAGAAACACAAGGCCTTCGCCCCGTCCGAGGCCGGATTCACCATGACCCGGCACACGCCGAGCAGGAACTCCAAGGCCTACGCCATCCTCGGTGGGCAGCCCCTGACCGAAATCACCTTCCGCCTGCCGGGCCTGCGCTGGGAGCATGTGAGGGTCGGCGAGCGGCAGGTGCTGGCCCTGTCGGCCATGACGCCGATCAACGCCGGCAAGACCCGGATGAACCAGATCATCTGGTCCGACCACCCGGCGTTCACCGCCCTCCATCCCGTGATCCGTCTGGCCGCCCGGGCCTTTCTGCGGCAGGACGGCAGGATCGTCGCGGCCCAGGCCCGGGGGCTGCGCGACAACCCGGCCCTGATGTGGATGGGCGACGCCGACCAGCAGGGCCTCTGGTACCACCAGCTCAAGCGCGAATGGAACGCCAGCCGCCGCGAGGCGCGGGCGTTTCGCAACCCGGTGGAGGAGACGACGCTGCGGTGGCGGACATGAGGGCGACCGGTTAGGCTTGGACATCGCCCAAGGAAGATCCGTGCACGCCCAAGACGATCAAGACCGAGCCTTCGACGCCCTGTTCGAGCCGCATGGCGACGGCTACCTGGTATTCGGCAAACGGGGCGGCGCACTGTTTTCCGTTCAGGAACGCGACGCCTATGTCGCGGCCCACCGAAAGGCCAAGCCGGGCCGGAAGGCGCTCCCGATCATCACCACCGTCACCCTAGGCGTGGCGCTGATCGAATTCGTCACGCTCAACGCCGCGCTCCAATGGTGGCCGGCCTTCAGGTCTTCGGCGGACGCCGTCGTCGCGGGGGTGGTCGCGATCGCCCTGATCCTGCCGGTGGCGCTGATGGGCTGCCTGGCCTATCCGTCCCTGAGCCTGATCTCACGCGTTCGCCGTGAGGCGGATCGGCGCGCACCCTTGGCGCCGCCGCGCGGGACGCCGGCCTGGACGTCCAGACTGCCGAACCTCTTGGCATTCGTCGGGGTGATCGGCCTTTCCGTCGCCGTGGTCCTTGGATGGGCGACCTTGACCTGGCCCTGGATCCTGGCGGGATGCGGCGTGGCCGGGCTGATCTGCTACGTCGTCACGCGTCCCGGCGGGCGATAGCTCAGCCGGCCGTCTCGTCCGGGATCACGACCGTCTCCATCCGCCCCTCGAAGCGCCAGCCCAGCACCTCGTACAGCGCCCGACCTTCCGGCGTGGCGACCAGGACGCCCCGGGCCGCGCCCAGCGTCCGGGCCCGTTCGCCCAGGACGCCCATCACGAACCGCCCGAGGCCGCGCCGCTGGTGCGCCGGATCGGTGATGATCTTGTCGAACACGGCGAAGCCGCCGGTCAGGGCGGCGCGGCCCGAAGCCGCCAAGACTCCGTCCGCGTCTTGGATCTCGACGACCAGCACCGCCCCCTCGGCGCGGAGCTCCTGAACATAGCCGGCGGCCAGGGGCGTGGGCGGTGGGGCGGCGACGAGATCGACGGCCATCAGGTCGCCGGGCGGCTGCGGACTCCAGCGCGCGTCGACAGCCGCCAGCAGCGCTTCAGGCGGGCAGAAGGCCTTCAGGAAGATCCCGGGCGCGGTGATGCTCGCCGCCAGGTCCGACAGAGCCGCCGCGTCCAGGGCCGGGAAGATCAAGCGCTCGGCATGTCCGGGTTGTCCCACCACGATCCGGTGGCCGCCCGCCGCGTGGATCGGCGCGCCGACGCCTCGCGACAACGCCCAGCCGGCCGCCCACGCCTCGACCAGCGCTGCATCGACCGATCCGCTCATGCGCCCCTCGATCCGCCTATTTGCGATCAGACAGTTTGGTGACCGCCAGGAGACATAGCCCGCCAACAAGGAAGACGGCCGCGAGTCGAAGCCAGGTCGAGAGATCGACCCCGGTTTCCTGCACCCAAGCCTGTGCGGTCCGATGCCGGTTGCCGAAAGGCCATATAAGCATGCCCACACCGGTGGCCATCAAGATGAAGGCCGCCCAGTCGCCGATCTTTCTCGTCAGGTTCTTCATCTACGCAAGGCGCCGTCATTCAGCAGGTTCACCGCCCCTATTCCCCCTTCGTCGGCACACACCGCAGGATCACCTTGTCGATCCGCGAGCCGTCCATGTCGACCACCTCGGCGTCGAAGCCGCCCAACTCGACGATCTCTCCCTCACGAGGGATCCGCCCGAGCCGATCCAGCAACAGCCCGGCCACGGTGTGGTAACCGCCCTCGGCCTGGAAGGCCTCGCCCAGGGCGTCGTTCAGCTCCTGGATGTCCACCCGCGCATCGACCAGCCAGGTCCCGTCCTCGCGACGCAGGATACGGGTCTCGGTCTCGTCGTGGTCCTCGGGGAAGTCGCCGGCGATCATCTCCAGCAGGTCCAGCGGGGTGATCGCCCCCTGGATCGAGCCGAACTCGTCGACCACCAGGGCCATGTGCAGCGGCGTCTGCTTGAACACCGCCATGGCCCGCAGCAGCGACATGGTCTCGGGGATGGCGATCGGCTGCTGGACGTGGCTCTTGATGTCGATGGTCTCGCCGCCCAGGCAGGCGTCCAGCAGGTCCTTCTTGAGGATCACCCCGATGTCGCCGTCCAGGTCGCCCTCGCTGGCCACCACGATGCGCGAATAGGGGCAGTCGCGGATCTCTTGCAGGATCTCGTCCTGGCTGTCGGTCAGCGAGATCCAGAACAGGTCGCGGCGCGGGGTCATGGCCACGCGGACCGGACGGTCGCCCAGGCGCAGCACCTCCTGGATCATCGAGCGCTCCTCGGGCTCGATCAGGCCCGCGTCGGCGCCCTCGGCCAGCACGGTCTCGACCTCCTCGGCGGTGATGTCGTTGGTCCGCTCGTCGCGCACGCCCATCAGCTTGAGGATGCCGGCGGTCGAGACGGTCAGCAGGGTGACGAACGGGCGCAGCACCGTGGCCACCACCGCCAGGAACGGCGACATGCGGCGGGCGATCACGTCGGGGAACAGCAGGGCCAGGCGCTTGGGCACCAGCTCGCCCAGGATCACCGAGACATAGGTCAGGCCGATGACCACGATGATGGTGGCGATCGCCTCGGAATGCGGCCCGACCACCGGCTTGTCCTTCAGCCAGGCGTCCAGGGCGCCGGCGATGGTCGCCTGGCCGTAGGCGCCGGCCAGGATGCCGATCAGGGTGATGCCGACCTGCACGGCCGACAGGAACCGGGTGGGATGCTCGGCCATGGCCAGGGCCAGCTTGGCCCCCTTGTCGCCGCGGTCGGCGAAGGTCTGCAGCCGGGCGCGACGGGCCGAGACCACCGCCAGTTCGGACATGGAGAACACCCCGTTCAGCAGAACGAGGAGCAGGACGACGGCGAGCGCGAGGAGGATCATGGCCCTTCAGGGTTGGCGCGGCCCAGGCGGGCGCGGGGGCCCACTATACAAAAGAAAACGCCGCGGCCCACTGGGGACCGCGGCGTCGCCTTGTTCCGGCTCGTGTCGGCCTATTGGGCCGGACGCGCCATCGCCGTCTTGTTGGCGGCGACCTGCTTCTGGGCGTCGTGCTGGCCGGGGGGCAGCGGGATCAGGCCGCGGCCTTGCAGATAGCCGCCCCGGCCCGTGGCCGCGTCCGAGGTGAACTCGGTGACGAATTCGGCCAGGCCCGGCGTCACGCCGATATTGGCCTTCTTGACGTAGATGAACAGCGAGCGCGACAGCGGGTAGGAGCCGTCGGCGATCGTCTGGGCCGAGGGACGCACGCCGTTGACCGAGGCGCCCTTGATCTTGTCCATGTTCTCTTCGAGGTAGGACCAGCCGAAGACGCCCAGCGAGCCGGGGGTCTTGGTCAGGGTGCCGACGATGGCGTTGTCGTTCTCGCCGGCGTCGATCCAGCCGTCGTTGCGCAGCGGGTCGACCAGGGCCTTGAACTTCTTCTCGTTGTCGCCGCGAATGGCGTCGGCGGTCGGGAACTTGCGGGCGCCGGCCTCGATGGCCAGTTCCACGAAGGCGTCGCGCGTGCCCGAGGTGGGCGGCGGGCCATAGACCTGGATGCGGTTGCCCGGCAGGCCCGAGCCGATCTCGTCCCAGGTCTTGTACGGGTTGGCGACGAACTGGCCGCCCTTCAGCACTTGCTTGGACAGGCCCAGGTACAGGTGCTCGGTCTTGAAGTTGTAGTCGGCGCCGTCCTTGTCGGTGGCCACGACGATGCCGTCGAAGCCGATCTTGATCTGGACGATGTCCTTGACGCCCTTGGCGGCGCAGGCGTCGAATTCCGACTTCTTCATCGGACGCGAGGCGTTGGCGATGTCCGGGAAGCCTTCGCCCGAGCCCGAGCAGAACAGCTTGATGCCGCCGCCGGTGCCGAGGCTTTCGACCTTCGGGGCCTTCTTGCCGGTCTTCTTGGCGAAGTTTTCGGCGGTGCGGGTGGCGAACGGGAACACGGTCGAGGAACCGGCGGCCCAGACATAGTCGCGGGCGGCGTGGGCGGGGGCGGCGGCGAGGCCCGAAAGGGCCACGGCGGCGGCCGCGCAGGAAAGCAGCTTCTTCATGGAGGACTCCTGGAGTCTCTGGAGCGTTGCGAGAAAGGGTCCAGGCCGGCGTTCGCGCCGGCCTGGAGGAAGGGTCTTAGAAATCCAGCTGGGCGCGCAGCTGGAATTGCTTGATGTCCGTGCCGCGGCCGACGACGACCGGATCGACCGAGCCGTCGGTGTAGTTGGCCTGGAAGCGGACATAGGCGGTCGGGTAGTAGTTCACGCCCAGGGTCCAGGCGGTGTACTTGCCGGCGTCCTGCGACAGGGTCTTGCTGGCCGCGGTCGAGGCCGACTTGTAGGCGTCGGTCAGGTCGGCGTAGTCGTAGCGCAGGGCCAGTTCGACGCCGCCGAAGCCGCCGGCGGTGATCGGGTTCAGGATCTTCGGACGCTTGATCTCGCCGGCGACCGGATCGTAGTTGCGGGTCTCGCCCGTCGGCCAGAAGCTGACGAAGGCGTAGCCCACCTTGATGTCCGGGTTCGAACCCGGGGCCGTGGTGGCCAGGCGCTCGACCGAGATGTTCGAATATTCGCCCTGGACCGAGAACGGACCATGGATCCAGGCGCCTTCGGCGGCCAGGGTGGTGTCGCGGTCGGCGATGGCGCCCGTCTTGTAGTACAGGCCGCTGGTGCCGTAGTTGGTGTCCGGGCGGCCCTGATAGTTGAAGGCGCCTTCGTTGCCGTGGTTGCGGTAGCGGGCCGATACGGCCAGGTGGACCTTGTCGGTGTCGCTCAGCAGCGGGGCGTAGTGGACGCGGCCGGTGAAGCCCAGGCGTTCCTGCGAGTTCTGGTTGGTGTTGGTCGCCGACGAGGTGTTGTTGATGTCGGCGTTGTTGATGCTGTCGCCCTGGACGGCGCCGGTGACGCTCCAGTTGGGGCCCTGCACCTTGCCCACGACGCTCAGCAGGTAGCTGTCGACGCCGAAGTCACCGTACGGACCGCGGTCCATGAAGGTGGTGAAGCGGGTCGAGGTCAGGTTTTCCAGGCCGGTGGCCTTGACGTTACCGATCAGGATCGAGGTCATTTCGGTCGGCTTGACCTCGATGACCACGTCGTCCCACGACGGGTTGCCGCCGTTCACCCAGCCGCCCTCGGCCTTGTAGGCGATGTAGTTGTTCAGCTTGCCTTCGATGCCGATGAACACCTGGCGGCCGCGGATGTTGCTGGTCTTGTAGTCGGTCGCCGCGCCTTCGCGGTCGACGTCCTGGAACACGCCGTCCACCAGGATACGGCCGCGGACCTTGAAATAGACGTCGTCGTTCGTCCACTGCGGAGCGCCCTTCCAGGCGATCGTGTTGTCTTGCGCGTGAGCCGCGACGCCGAGGCCGCAGGCCAGCATGGCGCCCAGCGCCGCGCCGCAGACCAGCGAGGTCTTGTTCCGCATGTGAGAATTCCCCTTTAGGCTTTGCCCCCTGCCCGTTGGTCCGGATCAGGTAGGAGCGCTTTACGGGGGTCCCGTGACGGTTCCGCCACCCTTTGATGACAGACCGATGACAAGCCTTTTCAACACGTTAATTGTGGCCCCAGAGCCACAGAACGGTCCTTAAAGCAGACGTGTGCGGATGATCTGCGACAGAAGGTCGATCAGCGAAACGGCCACGACGATGACCAGGACAATGCAGCCGGTCTGGTCGTACTGGAAGCCGTTGATCGAATCGAGCAGCACTTGGCCCACCCCGCCGGCCCCGATCAGACCCAGGACGGTCGCCGACCGGCTGGAGCTTTCGAAGCGGTACAGCGCATAGCTGGTCCACAGCGGCGCCACCTGCGGGATCACCCCCCAGACCACCTCAGCCAGCTTGATCGCGCCGGTCGCCCGCACGCCCTCGACCGGACCCTTGTCGATCGACTCGACCGCCTCGGCGAACAGCTTGGCCAGCACGCCGCCGGTGTTGAACATCAGGGCCATGACCCCGGCGAACGGGCCCAGGCCCACGGCCGTGATGAAGATCAGCGCCACCACCAGGTCGGGGATCGAGCGGATCAGGTCCAGCAGGCGACGCACCGGCTGCTGGATCCACCACGGGCTGATGTTGCGCGCGCCCAGCAGGCCCAGCGGGATGGCCACGACGATGGCCAGGGCCGTGCCCCACAGGGCCATCTGGATCGTCTGCCACATCTTGCCGATGTACAGCTCCCAGTCGGCGGCCATGAACGCCTTGGGATCGCCGAACGGCGAGAAGAAGCCGCTGGCGAAGCCCTGCATCTTGCTGGCGTCGCTGAACAGCTGCGGAAACTTGTCGATCTCGGCCGGCTTGAAGCTGACCACCAGCAGGGCGATCACCCCGCCCCACAACAGCAGGTCGAAGGCCCGCGCCGAGAGCGGCTTGCTGGGCGGGGGCGGGATGGCGTCGCTCATGAGTGGTTCGGGCGTCCTGGTCAGTTGGCCGGCGCGGCCAGGCCGGCCTTGCCGTCGGCGGCCAGGCGCTCGGCCTTGATGCCGGCCAGGTTTTTCTCGGCCGCCGCCAGCTTGGCCTTGTCGCCGGTCTCGCGGGCCAGGCCGACCTGCTCCAGGGCCTCCATCTCGCGCACCACCAGCAGGTGGGTGTCGTCGGCGGGCTTGAAGCCGCCCATCGACAGGCGCGCCAGGTTCTTGCGCTGCTGGGCCGCGACCGGGGTGTCGCCCTGGCCGTAGGTCAGGAAGAACTGGCGCAGCTTTTCCTTCACCACCGGGTCGAGATCCTTGCGCCAGACGATCGGATCCTCCGGCAGGGTCGGCGACTCCCAGATCACCTTGACCTTCCTGGCCTGGGCGCCGCCCTTGGCGTACTCGTTCAGGCGCAGGGCCGTGGTGTTGTTGGTGGCCGCGTCCAGCTTGTGGTTGGCCACCGCGAACAGGTTGGCGTCATGGCTGGCGCTGAGCACGGTCTTGAAGCAGGTCTCGGGCTTCTTGTCGGCCGGGATGAACAGGTAGGTCATCGGGGCCAGAGTGCCCGAGGTCGACTTCTTGTCGCCGATGCCGAAGTTCAGGCTCTTGTCGCACTTGAGCAGCCCCTCGACCGTCAGCTTGCTGTCGGCCGGGACGATGATCACCGACTTGTAGCCATCGGTCCCCGACGGGTCGAAGGTGCGGGCGAAGACCTCGCCGCCCGAGCGGCGCACGGCCTCCAAGCCCGAGGCGTTGGAGAACCAGCCCACGTCGGTCTGCTTGGCGCCCATGGCCACGATCAGCGACGAATAGTTGGACGAGAAGAACGGCTTCACCTTCATGCCGGTCGACTGTTCCATGTCGGCCAGGATGGGCTTCCAGTAGCTCTCCATGTTCTGGGCCGACTCGGTCGACAGGATGGAGAACACGATCGTGTCCTTGGAGGCGGCCGGGCCGGCGGCCTTCTGCTCCCCGCACGCGGCGAGCGTCAGGGCGGCGACGAGGCCGAGGCCGGCGACGCCAAGGCGCGAGAGTGCGGTGCGGCGGATCATTGCGGGGCTCCTTCCCAGAATACGTCCTCGAATTCCGGGCCGTAGATGTCGATGAGTTTGGCGCGATCCAGGCCGCTGGTCGGGCCGTCATAGACCTTCTGGCCGGCCTTCAGCGCCACCACCCGGTCGCAATAGCGCAGGGCGTAGTCGACCTGGTGCAGGGTGACCACCACGGTCAGGCCGTCGGTCTTGTTCAGGTCACGGAGGATCTCCATGACCTTGCGCGCCGAAACCGGGTCGAGCGAGGCGACCGGCTCGTCGGCGAGGATGATCTTGGCCCTCTGGACCAAGGCCCGGGCGATGGCCCCGCGCTGCTGCTGGCCGCCCGACAGGGTGTTGGCGCGCTGGGCGGCGTAGTCGGCCACGCCCACACGGTGAAGGGCGGCCATGGCCGCCGTCCGCGTCTCGGCCGGCCAGGCCCCGAACAGGCCGCGCAGCGTACCGATCCGCCCCAGCGAGCCCAGGGCGACGTTGGTGAACAGGGTCAGGCGGCCGACCAGGTTGAACTGCTGGGCGATGAAGCCGATGCGGATGCGGGCCTTGCGCACCTGGTCGCTGACCCGGCCCCGGGCCTGGACCGGGCCGGCGAAGGCGGTGATCACGCCTTCTCCCTCATCAATGGTCTGCAGGCCGTCGATCGAACGCAGCAGGGTCGATTTGCCCGAGCCCGACGGGCCGATGAGCGCGATCATCTCGCCGCGACCGACGTCGAGCGAAACGGCGTCCAGCGCCCGCCGCGACCCGAAGGTCTTGGAGGCGGCGCGGATCGAGAGAACAGGGTCCGACGTCATGGTCGGGACGAATCCTTAACGAGGTTTTGGACGCTGGGAAATGCGTTCGTCGGTTTGGGGCACGGACGCAATGGATTTGTGACGGTCGGTGGATCAATTCACCGCAAGGGCGAGCGCAAGCCCGCGTCCAAAAGACTCTTTACATCGTGCGGCGATGACCCTATTTCGCTCGCTCCGGCGGACCCGAAGTCCTCATAAGCGCTGCTAACGCCGGCCTGGGTTTCACTTCTGCAGGGGTCTACGTGAATTGCACACGTACCATAATCCCCTGGACCTGGTCCGTGAGCGGTCACCGGAACGTCCCGTCGCACTCGTGCGGCCCGACGCGGTTTCCGTAGCGGCGCGCTGGTTCCAGGCTGAATTCAAAGGCGACGTCTTTTACGCGGTGAAGGCCAATCCTTCGCCGTGGGTGATCCGCGAGCTGGCGGACGCCGGCGTGCGGTCGTTCGACGTGGCCTCGCTGAACGAGGTCGAGCTGGTCGGCGAGCACGCTCCCGGCTCGCGCATGGCCTTCATGCATCCGGTGAAGAGCCGGGTGGCGATCTCGGCCGCCTATTTCGATCACGGCGTGCGGACCTTCTCGTTCGACACCCATGAGGAACTGGCCAAGATCCTCGACGCCACCGGCCAGGCCAAGGACCTGAACCTGATCGTCCGCATGGGCGTGCAGGCCGAGGGCGCGGCCTACAGCCTGTCGGGCAAGTTCGGCGTCGAGTCGCACAACGCCCCGGCCCTGCTGCTGGCGGCCCGTCGCTCCACCCAGGACCTGATGGGCGTGTCGTTCCACGTCGGCAGCCAGTGCATGCGCCCCACCGCCTACCAGGCGGCCATGGCCCAGGCCTCGCGCGCCCTGGTGCGGGCCGGCGTGCTGGCCGACGTCGTCGACGTCGGCGGCGGCTTCCCGTCGATCTATCCCGGCATGGTGCCGCCGGACATGTCCGAATACCTGGCGGCCATCGACCGGGGCTTCGCCGACATGATGGTCCACGAGACCACCGAGCTGTGGTGCGAACCCGGCCGGGCCCTGGTGGCCGAGGCCTCGTCCCTGCTGGTCAAGGTCGAGCTGAAGAAGGGCGACGCGCTCTATCTGAACGACGGCTCGTACGGCTCGCTGTTCGACGCGGCCCACATGAAATGGCCGTTCCCGGTCAAGCTGTTCCGCAAGAACGGCGAAGTGGTGGAAGAGGGCCTCAAGCCGTTCCGCTTCTACGGCCCCACCTGCGACAGCGTCGACCACATGCCCGGCCCGTTCTACCTGCCGGAAAGCGTCGACGAGGGCGACTACATCGAGATCGGCATGCTGGGCGCCTATGGCGTGGCCATGTCGACCCGCTTCAACGGCTTTGGGGAAACCGACATCGCCCAGGTTTCGGACGCCCCGATGGCCTCGATGTACGGCCTGGCCAAGCGCTCGATCGCCACGCCCCGGCCCGAGGCCGAGGAACGCAAGATCGTCCGCTTCTCGCGCCCCAAGGGCGCGGCCGGCAAGAAGCGGCGGCGTAGATAGTTGAAATCCAGAGCGTGACCGCCGTGCGTCCTTCGAGGCTCGCCTGCGGCTCGCACCTCAGGATGAGGACTTTCTTGCACTGAATTCCTCATCCTGAGGCGCCCGCGATAGCGGGCCTCGAAGGACGCACGGCGCGCGACGCGAAATCGTCACTAAGCGTCGCGACAAATGTGCGTTAAACCCGCGCCGCATCGACCGCTCGCGCGTTTGGATGCGAACCCATCGCCCCCACCGGTCGCTCCGTCCCGGTGGACGGCCAGTTTCAACGACGGGCGTCCAAAGTCAGGGAAACCGAAGCGATGAACGCTCCCGTTCCGAACAACCAGAAGGCCGAGCTGCTGCAGAACGTGGTCGAGCATATCGACATCACGTCGTTCGACGCCCGCCCGATCATCGACTCCATGCGCAAGATGTCGTTCAGCTCGCGCGACACCGCCCGCGCCGCCGACATCTTCAACATGGCGCTGGAGGACAAGTCCTGCTCGCCCTGGCTGATCCTGGCCGGCTCCACCTCGGCCGGCGGCTGCATGCACGTCTACCGCGACATGGTGAAGAACGGCATGATCGACGCCGTGGTCGCCACCGGCGCCTCGATCGTCGACATGGACTTCTTCGAGGCCCTGGGCTTCAAGCACTATCAGGCCGCCGGCCCCGTCGACGACAACGTGCTGCGCGACAACTACATCGACCGCATCTACGACACCTATATCGACGAGGAAGAACTCCAGAACTGCGACCACACGATCCTGGAGATCTGCAATCGCCTGGAGCCGCGCGCCTATTCCTCGCGCGAGTTCATCTGGGAGATGGGCAAGTGGCTGTCCGAGGGCAACGCCAAGAAGCAAGGCTCGCTGATCCAGACCGCCTATGAAGAAGGCGTGCCGATCTTCTGCCCGGCCTTCGTCGACAGCTCGGCCGGCTTTGGCCTGGTCAAGCACCAGAAGGAACGCATCGCCGCCAAGCAGCCCTATCTGATGATCGACGCGGTCGCGGACTTCCGCGAACTGACTGACATCAAGATCGCGGCCGGCACCACGGGCCTGTTCATGGTCGGCGGCGGCGTGCCCAAGAACTTCGCCCAGGACACCGTCGTCTGCGCCGAGATCCTCGGCGTCGAGGCCGACATGCACAAGTACGCGGTCCAGATCACCGTGGCCGACGTCCGCGACGGCGCCTGCAGCAGCTCGACGCTGAAGGAAGCCGCCTCGTGGGGCAAGGTCAACACCACCTACGAGCAGATGGTGTTCGCCGAGGCCACCACCGTGGTGCCGCTGATCGCCTCGGACGCCTATCACCGCGAGCACTGGAAGGGCCGCGAAAAGCCGCGCTGGCAGAAGCTGTTCGGCAAGTAGGCTTGATACGGACGACCTGAAACTGCAGGGTCCCCGAAGTTCGCTTCGGGGACCTTTTTCATGCGCGTCGGCTTGATGATCGGGATGACCGCCCTGGCTCTGGCCGGCTGCGCCAGCCTGACGGGCTCGCAGGCCGATCCCTACCTGGCCAAGGGCGCCTACGACGCGCGCCAGGCCGTGCCGCCGCCTCCCCCGGCGGGGTCCGCCGCCGACCAGCGGGACCGGGCCGTCTTCCTGGCCACCCGCCGGCTGAAGGACACCCCGCGCTGGTCGCTGGCCAGGCAGGACACGCACAAGGCCGCGATCGCGGACGCCTACAGCTGCGCCTTGGGCGTGACGCCCAGCCGCCAGGCCACGCCTCGGCTGGCGGCGCTGCTACGGCGGATCGGGCGCGACGTGCGACCGGCTGTGGCGGCGCCCAAGCGGCTCTACGACCGCAAGCGGCCCTACCAGGTGCAGCCGGGCGCGATCTGCGTGCGCAGCGGCCTGGTCACCGCCTTGACGCCCGACTACCCCTCCGGCCACGCCACCTGGGGCTGGACGGTGGGACTGGTCCTGGCCAAGGCCCAGCCGCAACGGTCCGACGCCATCCTGGCCCGCGCCAGGGCCTATGGCGAAAGCCGGGTGGTGTGCGGCGTGCACAACGCCTCCTCGGTCGAGGCGGGTCGGCTGAACGCCGCCGCCCTGGTCAGGACCCTGGAGCGCTCGCCGGCCTTCACCGCGGACCTGGCCGCCGTCGGCCGCGAACTGGACGCCGCCCGGACGGCGGGCCTCGTCCCTGATCCCGCCCGCTGCACGGCTGAGGCGGCGGTGCTGGCCCAGCGACCGTACTGACCGGAACGCCGACGCGGTTGCAACGGGCCCCTGTGGCCTCTACCTCTTGCCCATGGCCCATCACGCCGCGTGCGATCACGACCACCACAACCACGGCGTCGCCGGTTCGGCCCTCGCCGCCGAGCTCGACGCCGCCGAGGCGCGCTGCGGCGCCGTCGACCAGCGCCTGACCGCCCCGCGCCGCCGGGTGCTGGAACTGTTGCTGCAGGCCGGCCAGCCCGTGAAGGCCTACGACCTGATCGCCAGCTTCGCCATTGATGGTCCGCCTGCCAAGCCGCCGACCGTCTACAGGGCCCTGGACTTTCTCGAGAAGCAGGGCTTCGCCCACCGCATCGAGAGCCTCAACGCCTATGTCGCCTGCCGCAAGGAAGCCGACGGCCACGCCGCCGCCTTCCTGATCTGCGACTGCTGCGGCGCCACCCGCGAGATCGAGCCCAAGGCCAGCGCCGAGATCATCGCCGCCGGCGCCGCCGCAGGCTACGCCCTGACCGACGTGACCATCGAGGCTCATGGGCTCTGCGCGGATTGCCGCGAAGCCTAGGCTGGGGCATCGCGCGGAAGAGTGGACGCCGGCTTTCCGCAAAAGCGATGCTCTAGGCGCCCTCGCTAAAGTCTGTACACTTTTTACGATTGAGACACCGCTTCACCGCCTTTTGGGAGAGCGAGATGACTGATCGTGACTCGGCCAAAACCTCGTGGTGGCACAGCACGCCCGTTCTCGTGAGCGCCATCGCCGGCCTGCTCACCGCGATAACGGGCCTGGTCGTCGGACTGCACCAGGCCGGCGTCATCGGCGGCGGCGCTTCGGACCGGTCGCCCGCGACGGTGGTGGCGCCGACCGCCGCGCCCGGGACCACCGCCAGCCCCTTGTCCCTCGCCTCGCCCACTCCGCCCGACACTGCGGCGCCCAGCGGACTACCCCTGACCGGACCGCCCGGCCGCAACCTGCTGTCGCCGCAATACGGCGGGCGCCTGGTCGCGGCGCCGAGCAAGGCCTGGTCGTCGGCCAACGATGATGTCCTGGCGCAGGGCACGACCATCACCTTCCTCGACGCCTTCGCCATCTTCGGCTTCCAGGACGACCGGCCAGCCACCTTCGACCGCTTCGGCATCCTGGTCCCCAAGGCCGACGAAAATCCCGCCACGATCGAGATCGCCGCCGGCGACGCCCTGACCGGGCCGTTCCGCCCGCTGGCCAAGGTGCGGATCCTGAACCTGTACGTCGCGGCGAACGACGGCTGGCAGTATTTCGACCTCCCGAAGACCACCGCCCGCTATGTCCGGATCACGACCAGCGAAAGGCCCGACCACGGCGTCATGGGCTATATCAGCGAGCTCAGCCTCGACGAGAAGCCCGCAAGCGAGAAGCCGCCAGGCGGGAAGTCCTGACGGCGGGGAAGGGGCGATTGCGGACAGCCGGCGAACGCCGCTAGGGTTCGAACACTCGTTCCACGCCAGGATGCCTGCCCATGACGCCCACCGAGACCTTCCCCGGCGTCGAGATCTGGCGTGGCGGCGTCAACACCTGGGACTGCGACGAGATGGGGCACATGAACGTGCGCTTCTACGTCACCCGGGCCATGGAGGGGCTGGCCGGGCTGGCCGCCGAGCTGGGCCTGCCACACGCCTTCTCGCCCTGGGCGAACGCCACCCTGATGGTCCGCGAGCAGCACATCCGCTTCCTGCGCGAGGCCCATGCCGGGGCGGCCCTGCACATGCTGGGCGGGGTGATGGCGATCTCCGAGACCGAGGCCCGGGTGCTGCAGCTCCTGGTCCACACGGCGACCGGCCAGCTGGCGGCGACCTTTCAGACAACGATCGCCCATGTCACACCGCGCGAAGGCGAGGCCTTTCCCTGGCCGCGCATCGTCCACGAGCGCGCGGCGGCGCTGCAGGTCGAGCCGCCCGACCAGGCCCGGGCGCGCAGCCTGGACCTGTCGCCGTTCGCCCCGACCGCCAGCCTAGCCCGCGCCGAGGCCCTGAACCTCAAGCGCATCGGCCTGGGGGCCCTGTCGCCGACCGATTGCGACGTGTTCGGACGAATGCGCATGGAGCAGTTCATCGGCCGGGTCTCCGACGGCATCGGCGCCTTCATCGGCCCGTTCCGCGACATCGTCGTCGCCCACGCAGAGCCCCGCCCCGCACGGGTCGGCGGCGCGGTCCTGGAATACCGTCTGGCCCAGCTGGCCTGGCCCCGGGCCGGCGACCGGGTCGAGCTGCGCTCCGGCCTGGTCGGGACCGAGGGCTCGGCCATGCGGGTGGTGCACTGGATGCTGGACCCGACCACCGGCCGGCCCTGGGGCACGTCCGAAGCCGTGGCGGTCACCTTCGACCTGGACGCCCGCAGGGTGGCGCAGATCAGCGACGCGGCGCGGGCGGAACTGGGCAAGGCGGCGGTGAAGGGGCTGGCGCTGTAGGCCGAACGACGGTCGGGCGCGGCGCGCGGTCCTCCTCCTTCGACACGCTCAGGATGAGGACCCTTTACGGGCTCGGCAGTCGAAAACTTCATCCTGAGCCTGTCGAAGGACGAGGTTTTCGCCTCCCAACGGGGATCGGTAGGCCCTACCCCGCCGCCATCTCGAAGATCGCCTCGCGCGCCAGGTCTGGGCGCTCCATCGGCAGGAAGTGGCTGGCGCCGGCCACCGTCTCGACGCGGATGTGAGGGTGGCGGCGCATCACGCCCGCGCCGTCGCCGACGTGGCAGGTCGAGCCCTTCTCGGCCTTCAGAACCCGCGCCGGGCAGCGGATGCGGCCCATGGCCCGCCAGGGGTCGTGGGCCTGGGCGCTGTAGTTGGAGGCCTCCCAGGCCGGCGCGCAGGCCAGCTCGACCTTGCCGTCGTCGCGATCCTTGAAGCCGCCGCCGACATAGTCGGCCAGCATGGTCTCGGGCCAGGTCCTGAACGCCCCGCGGCCGCGATAGGCGGCGAAGGCGGCCTCGCGGTTTTCGAACACCGCGCGGCGGCGCAGCGCGCCCTGGACCAGCGGCAGATGCCGCCACAGCGCGCCGGACGTCCAGGGCATGTGGGCGTAGAAGGCCATGATCCGCGGCATGATCACCGGGTCCAGCAGCACCAGGCCGCGCACCTTTTCCGGCGCCGCGGCGGCGGCCAGCAGGCTGACGGTGCCGCCCATCGAATGGCCGGCCAGCACCGCCGGCCCCTGGTCGAGGGCGGCCAGCAGGGCCAGCAGGTCGTCGCGCAGGTCCAGCCAGCTTCGCCGACGCTCCGGATTGGCGGCGAGACGGCTGGAGCCGTGGCCGCGCTGGTCGACCGCCAGGATCCGCAGGCCGGCCGACAGCGGGGCCAGCAAGGCGCGGTAGGTCTGGCCGTTGAAGCCGTTGGCATGGACGAAGACCACGTCCACCGGGCGGTCGGCGGGCCCGAATTCCAGCACCGCCATCTCGCCGGCCCCGGCGCGGCTGGCGATCGGGATGAAGCGTCGGCGAGGTTCCCGGAAGACGGCCGCGTCCATGGCGGAAGGGCTCCTGTTGCGGCGGCTGGTTCCTAAGTTAGGCCCACGGCGTTACCTCGTCCATGGAGCAGCCCCAAAGAACCGTTCCGGGAGAGCGCTGATGCCGCCGCTGGCCACCATCGGATACGAGCTGGACACCCTGGACGGCATGATCGGCCGCCTGAAGGCGGCGGGGGTGAAGGCCGTCGTCGACGTCCGCGCCGTGGCCGCCTCGCGCCGGCCGGGCTTTTCCAAGACCATGCTGGGCAACAGCCTCCGGGCCGAGGGGATCGACTACGTTCACCTGCGGCCGCTGGGTACGCCCAAGGCCGGCCGCGAGGCGGCCCGGGCGGGACGAACGGACGAGATGCGCGCGATCTTCCACGCCCACCTGGCCGAGCCCGCCGCCCAGGTGGCGCTGGGCGAGGCCACGGCCCTGGCCGAGGACGGTCCTATCGCCCTGCTCTGTTACGAGCACGAGGCCCGGTGCTGCCACCGGGCCATCGTGGCCGACGAGATCCGGGCCCGGCTGAAGTGCGAGGTGGTGGATCTGTGAGGGCGACAGCGAAATTCGTCGCCATCCCGGAAGCCTCGCCGAGGCGGTCCGGGATGGCGACATTGCCGGTTCGGATCAGGCCGCCGTCAGCTGCCACTCGCCGCGATCGTCCTTGCAGGCGCTGTAGCGCTCGGTGGTCGGGCGGTCGTTGCGGGTGCTGATCGAGGCGTTGATGATTCGGCAGCTGGCTTCCGGGCCATAGCCGCTCTGGTTCAGCAGCGCGGCCGAGACATAGCCGACGCCGTAGCCGTCGCGGCCCACCAGCAGCCAGTTGCTGTTGGGCGCGCCGCCCAGCACCTCGACCCGCTGGCCGGCCGACAGCTTGCCCACCACCTTGCCGGTGGTCGACGGGCTCGAGCGCAGGTTGGCGGTCCCGCGGGCGGTGTAATCGCCGCCGACGGCGTCGTAGCTGCGCAGCGTCTGGACGCCGCGCTCGAAGCGCAGGGTCTCGCCGCTGATCGGCGGGCCATAGGACGAGGAGACCACGTCGATGCGGCCCGAGGCGCCGGTGCGCGAATTGCTCCAGCTCTCCGAACGGCCGCTGTCCAGGGCGCGCTTGGTGGCCTGCTGGGCCATGGCCTGGTCGGTCGACTGCATGCGGCAGCCGATATAGGCCCCCGCCGCCGCGCCGGCCGCGGCCCCCAGCACCGTGCCCAGGGTCTTTTCATTCTTGCTGACCGCGCGGCCGACCAGGGCCCCGGCGGCGGCGCCGATCAGGGCCCCGCCCTCCTGCTTCTTGCCCGAGCCTTCGCAGCCGAACAGGCCGCTGATCCCCTTGGACTGGGCCGCGGCCGGCAGCGGCGCGGCGACCAGCGAGGCGAGGACGGCGCCGACGCTGAGCGCGGTGGCGATCGAGTGTTTGACCATGGGGGACGGTTCCTTTGGAAAGCGGCGGGCCCTCGACGGAAGGCCCGTTGGCGTCCGACGCCCCCGTGATACAAACTGATCAACGATAAGGGAGAAACGAGCGTGCCGGACAAGCCAGACTATAGCTGCTTCGATGTCGAGATCGAGACAGGCGTGGCGCATCTGCGCCTGAAACGTCCCGAGGCCCTCAACACCATGACCCGGGCGTTCTGGAACGAGCTGCCGGCCATCGTCCGCGACATCGACGACAACGCCCGCGCCCGGTGCATTGTCATCTCCTCGACCGGCAAGCATTTCTGCGCCGGCATGGACCTGTCGGTGTTCACCGACGGCGAGGGCGTGACGGGCGGCGAGCCCGCCGACCGCTTCGTGGCCGCCGAGAGCTTCCGTCGCCACGTTCACCACCTGCAGGACACCTTCTCCTGCCTGGACGAGGCGCGGATGCCGGTGATCGCCGCGATCCAGGGCGGCTGCATCGGCGGGGCGGTCGACTTCACCAGCGCCTGCGACATCCGCTACGCCAGCGCCGACGCCTTCTTCACGATCCACGAGATCAACATCGGCATGACCGCCGACGTCGGCACCTTCCCACGCCTGTGCAAGCTGATCCCCGAAGGCTGGGTGCGCGAGCTGGCCTATACCGGCCGCCGCCTGCCGGCCGCCAGAGCGCGCGACCTCGGCCTGGTCAACGAGGTGTTTGCCACCCACGAGGAGGTCGTCGCCCACGCCCTGGCCACCGCCCGCGAGATCGCCTCCAAGTCGCCCCTGGCCGTCGCCGGCAGCAAGGTGATGATCAACTACGCCCGCGATCATTCGATCCGCGACGCCCTGGACTATATCGCCACCTGGCAGACCGGCATGTTCTCGCCGCCGCACATGATGGAGGCCTTCCAGGCCAAGGCCCAGAACCGCGAACCGGTCTATCCGGACCTCGTGCCGCTCAGGAAGCGGATGTAGCTCCTAAGCCTCCACGGCGTCCGGCAGCTCCGCGTTGGTCAGGTCGCAGCCGTCCAGCCGGCATCGCGTCAGGTCGGCGTCGATCAGGCGCACCCGGCGGGCGTCGGCGCCGGTCAGATCGGCCCCGTGCAGCGCGGCTCGGCTGAGGTCCGTCCGCAGGACCCGGCCCTGGGCGATGGTCAGCGGTCCCAGCCGGGCGCCCGAGAGGTCGGCCCGCGACAGCCGGGCGCCGACCAACCGGGCGCCGCGCAGGTCGGCGCCGCGCAGGTTGACGCCGCGCAGGTCGGCGTCGACCAGGTTGGCCCCCTGCAGCTGGACGTTCTCCAGGTCCATGCCGAAGAAGACCGCGCCCGGCGCCCACAGCCCGGCCAGCCGCCGGCCGCGCAGCCGCCGCAGCGGGCGGAAGTCGACCGCCGGAAGCTTGCCCGCCGCGCCGTCGCGACCGTCGCTGCCGACATAGAGTTCGTGCGCCTCAAGGATCTCGTGCAGGGGGGCGTCGTCGACATAGACGATCGGCGGCGGGGCGCGCAGCACCTCGGTCAGGTCGGCGCCCTCGAAGGTGGCCCCGGCCAGGTCGGCGCCGGTCAGAACCGCCCGGCGCAGCGAGGCGCCGCCCAGATCGGCGTTGTAGAGATTGGCCCGGGACAGGTTGGCGCCGTCCAGGGTGGCGCGGTTCAGCCGCGCGCCCTTCAGGCTCACCCCGGCCAGGTCGGCGTCGGTCAGGTCGGCCACCCGAGCGAAGCCGCCGCCCACCTGGGCGCCGTCCAGCCGCGCCCCGCGCGTCACCGCGTGCTCCAGCTCGCCCTGGCGCGTCCGGTGCCGCAGGATTCGGAAGCCGTCGACGCTGTCCTGAGTGGCGATGACGCCCTCGCGGAGGTCGCAGCCCGACAGGTCGGCGCCGCCGAGATTGGCCCCCCGCAGGCAGGCGCCCCGCAGGTCGCAGCGGGAGAGATTGGCTTCGCGCAGGTCGGCGTCGCGCAGGTCGGCGCCATAGAGGGTCGCGCGGGTCAGGACCGCGCGCGCCAGCAGGGCGCCGGCCAGGCGCACGCCGGTCAGGTCGGCCTCGGAAAGGTCGACGCCCTCCAGGTTGACGTTGTCGAGATCCACATAGGAAAGGTTGGCGCGAGTCCCGGCCGGCAGCCCCTTCAGATAGCGCACGTGCGCCTCGATCGCGGCCTTCAGCGCCGGAGGCGAAAGGGTGCGGATCAGCGACGGCTGAGGGGATCGACCGGACAGGGCGGGGGCGGGCATGAGACGGCGCTCTTTTCGGCGAACCGTGTCACGCCACCTTTAAGGAAACGTTCAATTCATCCCGAAAGGTCAAAGCCATCCGCGCCGCTTGAACCACAGGAGCGGACCGGCTGCGGCGATCACCATCATGCACAGGGCGAACGGGTAGCCGTGCAGCCAGTTCAGCTCGGGCATGTGGGCGAAGTTCATGCCGTAGATCCCCGCCACCAGGGTCGGCGGCAGGAACATCACCGAGAACACCGAGAAGATCTTGAAGATCGCGTTCTGCTCGATGTTGATCAGGCCCAGCGCCGCGTCGAGCAGGAAAGTGATGTTGCCGGACAGATAGCCCGAATGGTCGGTGATCGACTGGACGTCGCGCTGCAGCGACTTGAGGTGGTCGCGCAGTTCCTTGTCGCCCTCGAACTGGTCGGCCAGCGAGGCGAAGCTGAGCAGGCGGGCCAGGCTGACCAGGCTGTCGCGGGCCTTGGAATTGACGATCTGGGCGCGGCCCAGGCGGTTGAGGATGGCCTCGAACGCCCCGCCGCGCGGCCGGCTGAAGATGATCCGCGACTGGGTCTCGACCTCGCCGGCGGTGCGCTCCAGGATGTCGGCGGTGCGGTCGATCACCGCGTCCAGCAGGCCCAGGAACGTCTGGGCGCCGCCCGGGCAAAGGCTGGGCTGGCGTTCGGCCTGGGCGGCGAACACCGCGAACGCCTTGGGCTCGACATAGCGGATGGTCACCAGCCGGTCGCCGGTCAGCACGAAGGTCACCGGCGCGGCGGTCGGCAGGTCGCCGTCCGCATTGACCAGCACCGTGGCGGTCATGAACGTGCCGCCGTCTTCCTGGTAGAGGCGCGAGGAAGCCTCGATCTCGGCCATTTCCTCGCGGGTGGGCAGCAGCAGGCCGATCGACTTCTCGACCGCCACTTCCTCGGCGCGGGTGGGGCTGACCAGCTCGATCCACACCGCATCGGCGGGCAGCGCCCAATCGGGCGTCAGGCCGCCGGGTTCGAAACCCGGCGCGCCATGGCGCAGCACCCTCAGCATGGGACATGAGCTTTGTTCACGCCCTGGGCATGGCCCAGAGCGCGCGCGGCGTCAACGCGGCGCTTGCGGCTTGTCGGCGTCCTGCGCCTGGCCCGAGGCCTGGGATTGCGAGATCAGGGCAGCGATGCGGTCGGTGGAGTCGGCGGCCTGGTTGATCATGTCCAGCGGCGAGCTGGCCCGCACCGAGGCGGCGACCTGGTTGGCGGCCGACTTGGCCAGCGAGACGGCGGCGTTCTGGGCCAGGGCCAGCTTGCTGGTGGCGGCGGCGATCGTGACCGCCTGGTTGTTCTGGTAGATGAAGCCGTGGGTCGGATAGACGGTCGAGCCCAGGTCGCGGATCGGGTCGTACCAGACCTTGACCTGGCTCCAGTCGCCGGCCGGCGAGACGTCGACGACGGTGACGTCCTTCTCGATCTGGCCGCGGCCGCCGTCGATGATCGACCAGTTGGCGTGGGTGACCTGGATCACGCGGTCGGTGAGCACCTGGCTGACGAAGGCGACGTGGCCGAGGTTCATGCGGCCGGTCGGCTTGAAGCAGAGCACGGCCCCGGCGCGGGGCACGAAGCCGGTGTCGTATTTGCCGACGGCCTGCGACCACCACGTCCGGGCGTCGCCGAAGATCTGGATGCCCGACATCAGACGCGCGAACGGGACGCATTGCCAGTACCCGTCGGCCATCGCGCCGGACATCGGCACGAGGCTGATCATGGCGGCGGCGGCCAGGGAACCCCAGAGGGTTCTCGTCCGTTTCGTCATGCTGTGGGTACTCCCCCGCGTCACTGGGCTAAGGGATAACCCTGACAGGGAAATATGAAAAGTCTGTTTATCAGGCTTTCGCCGCGGCAGGTCGACGCTGTCCCCAGCTTTTTGCCCAAGCTTTCATCCGCTCGCGGGCCGGCTTCTCGATGATGTGATACGACATCGCCGACAGCGGAACCAGTGCGGCGACAATCAACAGCCAAGCATAGAGCGGCAGTTGGTCGCCCTCGATCTTCAGAAGCTTGAGCGCGGCATTGACCGCGAGGATCTTCCACGGGATGCAGATCATGTAGGTCGAGTAGCTGATCTCGCCCAGATACACGAGCGGAGCCTGAGTCGCGAAGCTTGAGCCGGCCGCGGCCAGGGCCGCCAGCATGACGATCAGCGCCCCCAGGGTCATGACGATGACCTGGTCCGGCGCCCCGAAATGCACGGCCAGCAGCACCGCGGCGCCCGCGAAACAGGCGCCCACGCCCGAGAACCGGCCGGTGACGGCGCCCGAACGCCACAGGGCGTGCAGGGCGCAGCCATAGGCGAAGCACGGGACGATGCGCAGGAAGCCCCAGCGGATCGTCGCCTCGGTCAGGGGAAAGCCCGCCAGCGCCTGGAAGGCTGGATAGAGGGCGGCGATCAGGGCCAGGGCAAGGCCCACGGCCAGCCGCGGCCGCGCGCGCAGCCGCCAGGCGGCGAAGGCGAAGACCGGGAAGCTGAGATAGGCGAACCACTCGGCCGAGATCGACCACGACGGATGGTTCCAGCCCGAGACCGGCGCGAAGCCCCAGGCCTGGACCAGCAGAAGGTTGGCCGGCAGGGCGCTCCAGGCCAGCATGTTCTGGTCGACGGCGATGCCGGCCAGGCCGGCGGCGGCGGCCATCAGCCCGACGCCCGCCAGGGTGACCAGGTGCAGCGGATACACCCGCGCCAGCCGGTTCCAGAGGAAGTCGCCGTAGCGGAACGTCCCGTTGCCGACGCCCTGCAGATAGACATGGCAGAGGATGAAGCCCGACAGGGTGAAGAACGCCTCGACCCCCAGATAGCCCTTGCCGATCATCGCCGGCGGGACCGCCGCCGAGAGGTTTGGCCAATAGTGGTACATCACCACCCAGAAGGCGGCGAAGAACCGGAGGGCCGTCAGGGGCTTGATATTGGCGGCGTCTGGCATCATCTCGACTCTCGGTTCGGCGAAGCCTGGGGGCTTCCGTCGCGTTCCTTGCATGAACGGCGCCTACGGAGGGGTAGGCGGTGGCGCGTTTTCCGGACCAGAGCTTAGATCGGTACGATGAACGAACTCCTTCACCTCGTCGCGGACCCCGCCGCCTGGGCCGCCCTGGTCACGCTGATCGTCATGGAAGTCGTGCTTGGCATCGACAACCTGGTGTTCATCTCCATCCTCTCCAACAAGCTGCCGCCCGAACATCGACAGAGGGTGCGCCGGATCGGCATCTCCCTGGCCCTGATCATGCGGCTGGCGCTGCTGTCGACCATCGCCTTCATCGTCGGCCTGACCGCTCCGGTGTTCGACCTGGGCCTGGCCGGCCCGCTGTCGCACGGCGAACCCACGTTCGAGACGGCCTTCTCGTGGCGTGACCTGATCCTGATCGCCGGCGGCCTGTTCCTGATCTGGAAGGCCACCAAGGAAATCCACCACAACGTCGATCCCGACGCCGACGAGGCCGCCCCGGACGTCAAGACCGCGGCGATCTCCAACGTCGGCGGGGCGATCTTCCAGATCATCCTGCTGGACATCGTGTTCTCGATCGACTCGATCCTGACCGCCGTGGGCATGACCGACCACCTGCCGATCATGATCGTCGCGGTGATCGTCGCGGTGACGGTGATGCTGCTGGCCGCCGACCCGCTCGGAAACTTCATCAACAACAACCCCACCGTGGTCATGCTGGCCCTGGGCTTCCTGCTGATGATCGGCGCGGTGCTGATCGCCGAGGGCTTCGGGGTGCACGTGCCCAAGGGCTACATCTACGCCGCCATGGCCTTCTCGGCCGGCGTCGAGGGCCTGAACATGCTGTCACGGCGCAAGGGCGCGAAGAAGGGCTGATACGGTCGGGGACAGGCGCATGCGCCCGTCCCGATCCCGGAGCGCTTCGCCCCCGTCCACGTTCGGCTTGCAGACCGTTCGGCACGCCCGCATGTAGCGCGCGACGATACGTAGGAACGCGATGACCGCCCAGACCTTCACCGACACCGAGCGGCGGACCACCCTGGCCGGGCTGATGATCGTCTTCCTGCTCAGCGCCCTGGACCAGACGGTGGTCTCCACGGCCATGCCGCGGATCATCGCCGAGCTGAACGGCCTGACGCTCTATTCGTGGGTGACCACCGCCTATCTGCTGACCTCGACGGTGATGGTGCCGATCTGGGGCAAGCTGGGCGACATCTATGGCCGCAAGCCCATCCTGCTGGCCGGTATCGCCATCTTCCTGGCCGGCTCGTGGCTGTCGGGCCTGTCGGGTGAGTTCGGCCCGGTGCTGGGCCTGAGCGGCATGGTCCAGCTGATCGTCTTCCGCGCCCTGCAGGGGATCGGCGGCGGCGCCCTGTTCACCACCGCCTTCGCGATCATCGCCGACCTCTACCCGCCGCGCGAGCGGGGCAAGTTCGCCGGCATCTTCGGCTCGGTGTTCGGCCTGGCCAGCGTGCTGGGCCCGCTGATCGGCGGCTATTTCACCGACCATGGCACGGTCCACCTGGGCGGCCAGGTGATCGCCGGCTGGCGCTGGGTGTTCTATGTCAACCTGCCGCTCAGCCTGCTGTCGCTGTTCATGATCCTGGTGAAGATGCCGCCGCTGGAGCACCGGCGGTCGGGGGCGGTCGACTATGTCGGCGCCATCCTGCTGGTCGCGGCCTTCGTCCCGCTTCTGCTGGCGCTGAGCCAGGGCGGCCACGACTTCGCCTGGAGCTCGCCCCAGTCCATCGGCCTGTTCGCCTTCGCGGCCGTCGCCCTGGCGCTGTTCCTGTACGCCGAGACCAAGGCCGGCAATCCGCTGCTGCCGCTGCGGCTGTTCGGCAACAAGGTGTTCGCCACCGCCAACCTGGCCGGCTTCCTGATCTCCATGGCCTTCCTGGGGGTGGTGACCTTCCTGCCGCTCTACATGCAGCTGGGCCTGGGGGTGGACGCCACGACCTCGGGCCTGGCCATCCTGCCGCTGATGGGCGGGTTGATCGTCTCGTCCACCGGCGCGGGCCAACTGGTCAGCAAGACCGGCCGCTACAAGCCGCTGATGATCGCCGGCGCGGTGCTGCTGCTGGTCGGCGTCGGGCTGTTGACCCGGGTGACCGCCCACACCACCCTGCTCGATCTGTGCTGGCGGATGGCCATCGTCGGCCTGGGCCTGGGCCCCGGCCAGAGCCTGTTCAACCTGGCCACCCAGAACGCCGTCGAGGTGCGCGACATCGGGGTGGCCACCAGCTCCAACCAGTTCTTCCGCCAGATCGGCTCGACGATCGGGGTCGCGCTGTTCGGCGCCCTTCTGACCCACCGCCTAGCCAACGAGGGGCAAGGCTTCGACCTGGGATCCCTGCAGGGCCTGGCTCTGAAAGCCACGGCTCAGGGCGCGGCCCGCCATGCCCACCCGGCCCTGGCCCAGGCCCTGACCCACGCCATCACCGGCGTGTTCGCCGCCGGGCTGCTGGTGATCGCGGCGGGCTTGGTGGCGATCCTCCTGATCCCCGAACTGCCATTGCGGAGCCGCCAGCCGGGACCTCAGGGGGAAGCGGTCTGAGATCGGATCGGGGACAGGCGCCTGCGCCTGTCCCCGGCCTCATCCGCAACTTAGAGGAAGCTGTACGGATCCACGTCGAACACCACCCGCACCGAGTTCGGGACCTTGGCCCGGGCCCGCCAGGCGGCCAGGAAGCCCTGCAGGTCCACCGAGCGCTCGGCGCGGACCAGGAAGCGCTTGCGCCGCCGCCCGCGCACCAGGGCCAGGGGCGCGTCGGCCGGGCCGAACACCTCCACCCCCTCGGCGTTGGGCGTGGCGGCCGCCAGGGCGTTGCAATAGGCCTCCAGGGCCACGGGGTCGGGTCCCGAGGCGATCACCGCCGCCAGGCGTCCGAACGGCGGCAGGCCGGCCTCCTGGCGCATGGCCATCTCGGCCTCGACGAAGGCGTCGCGGTCCTGGGCCTTGAGGGCCTGCAACACGCCGTGCTCGGGGGCGTAGGTCTGCAGCAGCGCCCGCCCCGGCTTCTCGTGCCGTCCGGCTCGGCCGGCCGCCTGGGCCAGCAGTTGGAAGGTCCGCTCGCCGGCCCGCAGGTCGCCGCCGCGCAGGGACAGGTCGGCGTCGACCACGCCCACCAGGGTGAGGTTGGGGAAGTTGTGGCCCTTGGCCGCCGCCTGGGTGGCCACCAGGATGTCGATCTCGCCGGCCGCCATGCTGTCGACCAGGGCCCGCGCCCCGGCCGCGTCGAACACGGTGTCGGACGAGAACACCGCGATCCGGGCGTCGGGGAACAGGTGGCGCGCCTCCTCCTCGACCCGCTCCACGCCGGGGCCGATCGAGGTCAGGCTGTCCTTGGCTCCGCAGTGCGGGCAGGCCTCCGGCTTCTTCATCGAAAAGCCCGTCAGGTGGCAGACCAGGCGGCCGGTATAGCGGTGCTCGACCAGCCAGCTGTCGGTGTCGGGCGACTTCATCTTCTCGCCGCAGGCCCGGCACAACACCAGGGGCGCATAGCCCCGGCGGTTCAGGAACAGCAAGGATTGCTCGCCGCGTGAGAGCGCCACCGACACGGCCTTGACCAGCGGCGGCGACAGCCAGCGCCCGGGCTCCGGCGGGGTCTCGCGCATGTCGATCAGGCCGATGTCGGGCAACTGAGCCGCGCCGTGCCGGGCGCTGAGGCGCAGCCAGCGATAGCGGCCCGCCTGGGCGTTCCACAGGCTCTCCAGCGAGGGTGTCGCCGAGGCCAGCACCACCAGCGCCCCCTCGATCTTGGCGCGGGCCACGGCCAGGTCGCGGGCCTGGTAGATGAAGCCCTCCTCCTGCTTGAACGAGCCGTCGTGCTCCTCGTCGACCACCACCAGCCGCAGCTTGCGGAACGGCAGGAACAGAGCCGAGCGGGCCCCGACCACGATCCGCGCCTGGCCGGCGGCCACGCCCTCCCAGGCCCGGCGGCGGCGGGGCGGCGACACGGCCGAATGCCACTCGACGGGGGCGACGCCGAAGCGGGCCTCGAAGCGGGCCAGCACCGCCTGGGTCAGGGCGATCTCGGGCAGCAGGATCAGCACCTGGCTGTCGGGATCGGCGGCCAGGGCGGCGGCCGCCGCTTCCAGATAGACCTCGGTCTTGCCCGAGCCGGTCACCCCGTCCAGCAGCGCGGCCTGGAAGCCGCCCGCCGCCAGCATCTGCGCCAGCACGTCGGCCGAGGCCTGCTGGCTGGGATTGAGCGTCTGGGGCGAACGCGACAGGTCGGGTTGCGGGAAGCGGGTGTCGGGCTCCACCCAGGTGACGGCCAGCACGCCCTCGTCGACCAGGCCCTTGACCACCCCGGCCGAGACCCCGGCCGCGGCGGCCAGGGCGCCGGACGCCATCGGCCCCTGCCCTGCGGCGGCCAGCACCTTCAGCCGGGCGGGCGTCATGCGGGCCGGCTGCGCGCCGGTCAGGACTAGGGCCTTGTCCGGCTTGGCGGCCGGATGGCGCAGGCCGCGCAGGGCCATCGCCAGGGGCCAGCCGGGAACGTCGACCGAATAGCGCGCCGCCCACTCCACGAAGCTGAGGACGCCCGGCGGCAGCGGCGGGTCGTCGACCCGCTCCAGCACCGGCTTCAGCGGCCGGTTGCCGCCTGTCCCGTCGCGCAGGCCGGTCACCACGCCGCGAATCACCCGCGGCCCCAGCGGCACGGTCACGTGGTCGCCGATCGCCAGGTCCAGGCCCTCCGGCTCGGCGTAGTCGAACGCCTCGGGCAGCGGCATGGGCAGCAGGACGGAGGCGATGCGGGGCATGGGACCTGACATGGGGACGATCGGGTTCTGCCTTGGAAACGTCGGAAGGTCGAGAGGCGGCGGGGCGGCCATCAAGCGGCTGTTAACCGAACTGGGGCTTCATCGGGACCGCCCCGCCGGTGATCGCATATGGGGACGAACAGTGGATGGAGTAGTCAGACCATGACCGACGCGACCCAGGCGATACTGCCCTATCCGGTCGACGCCGAGGCCGTCCGCGACTTCCTGAGGGCCGAGCCCGACTTCCTGCACCAGGATCCCGACCTGCTTAGCGACCTGGGCCTGCGCCCCGACGCCAGCAACATCGTCGATTTCGGTCCCGCCGCCCTGGCCCGGGTCTCGGCCGCGCACGAGCGCGAGGCCCTGGTCCGCCGCCAGATCGAGGCGACGGCGCGCGCCAACCATTCGGCCCAGGCCCAGACCCACGCCGCGGTCATCGACCTGCTGGACGCCCGCAACCATTCCGACCTGGCCCGCCGCGTCGACGAGATGGCCATCCTGCGCTTCGGCCTGGCCGCCGGGGTGGTCGTGCTGGAAGGCCCTGGCCGCGTGCCGGCCGGCTGGCACGCCCTGATCGCCGGCCAGATCGACATGATCATGGGCGACCACGGCGTCGCCCGCATGGGCTTCCACGCCCCCGCCCTGGGCCTGTTCGGCGAGCGCATCGACGAGATCAAGAGCATGGCCCTGGTCCGCATGGCCGTGTGGGAGCCCTCGCGCCAGGGCCTGCTGGCCTTCGGCTCGGCCGACCCCGAGGGCTTCACGGCCGACATGGGCTCGGACCTGGTCGCCTTCCTGGCCCGCGTCGTCGAACGCACGGCCGAGCGCTGGCCGATCCTGTGACGACCGGAGGGCGGACAGGCCTTCCCAAGGAAGGCCGGGGATGAGCACGGCCCGCGCCGCCCTTTCGGACTGGCTGGACCACCTGGCCCTCGAGCGGCGCGCCTCGCCACGCACTGTGCGGGCCTATGGCGACAACGTCCTGGCCTATCTGAACTTCCTGGAGCGCCATCGTGGCGAGGCCCTGTCGGCGTCCGACCTGGGCGGGATCACGGCGGCCGAGCTGCGCGCCTACCTGGCCTTCCGCCGCGAGCCCCCGCGTTCCCAGAATGGCGACGATCGCGAGGGCCTGTCGCCACGCTCGCTGTCGCAGAGCCTGTCGTCGATCCGCGCCTTCCACCGTTATCTCGACCACCGGCTGGACACGCCCAACGCCGCCATCGGACTGGTGCGCGGCCCCCGCATCAAGGTCGGCGCCCCGCGCCCGGTGTCCGAGGACCAGGCTCACGGCCTGATCGCCGAACTGTCCCTCGACCCCGACCGGGAGGATTGGGAAGCAGCCCGCGACGCGGCCGTGCTGACCCTGCTGTGGGGCTGCGGCCTGCGGATCTCCGAGGGCCTGTCCCTCACCCGCCGCGACGCGCCCCTGGCCGACAGCCTGCGGATCACGGGCAAGGGCGGCAAGACCCGCATCGTGCCGGTGCTCGACGTCGTTCGTGAGCGGATCGACACCTATGTGACCGCCCTGCCCTTCGCCCTGCAGCCGGACGATCCGCTGTTTCGCGCCAAGCGCGGCGGGCCGCTGTCGCCGCGCCATGTCCAGGCGACCATGCAGGCGCTCCGAAGCCGCCTTGGCCTGTCCGACCGCGCCACGCCGCATGCCCTGCGCCATTCGTTCGCCACCCACCTGCTGGGCGCCGGCGCCGACCTGCGCGCGATCCAGGACCTGCTGGGTCACGCCTCGCTGTCGACCACCCAGCGCTACACCCAGGTGGACGCCGCGGGCCTGCTGGCCGCCTACGGCAAGGCGCATCCGCGGGCCTAGTGCTTTCCTTCTCCCACAAGGGGAGAAGGAATTTAGAGGTCCCGCGCTTCCAGTTCCGCCAACAGCTTCGCCAGCCGATCCGCCTCGGTCTGCACCGCCGCCGCGACGAACGGCGACGGCAGGTCCGCGCGGGCGGCGGGCGGTGAGCGCATCACCTGCACGAGGTTGACCTCCTCGTTGGGGTCCAGTTGCAGGTCGTACATCTCCCATTCCTGGGGCGCCTGGCCGGACGGGTCGAAATAGCGGCTGAGCTTGTGGCGGGCGGTGCGCACGCAGCGGACATGGTTGGGCTGGCGCACCGGGCCTGGCGCCAGGTTCACGGCCGGATGCTCCTGGTTCACCGTGTCGACCACGCGTCGGTAGACCTCGAACTCCTTGTCGCACTTGAGATTGGCCGGATCGTCGTTCGAGGGCGAGGGGGCGGTGATCTCGTCGTCGGTGATGAACAGCACGCCCCGCCGCTCGCCGCCGTCGGGCTCGATCACCTGGTCGGCCTCGCCCTTCAGCAGGCCCGACAGGTCCGCGCCCGGCAAGGGCGGCACGGGACGATGGCGGCCCAGGGTTTCGGCGATCGTCGCCCGCTGCTGCGGCGTCACCCCGGCCAGGCCCAGCACGGTGGGCAGGATGTCGATATGGCTGGTCAGGGCGTCGATCTGGCGCGGCGTGCAGCTCAGCGGCCCCTCGCCTGCCCCCCGCGCGTTCTCGACCACCTGGGTCGACGGCGGGAAGCGCACGATCACCGGCACGTGCAGGGCCTCCTGGTAGGCGGTGTGCCACTTCTCGATCATCATGCCGTGGGCCGCGCCGTACTCGCCGTGGTCGGCCAGGAAGATGACGATGGTGTTGTTCGCCTGGCCGGTCTCCTCCAGCGTCTTCAGCACCGCCGCCACGTGGACGTCGACGATCGAATGCAGCCAGGCATAGAGCTGCAGGAACTCCAGGGCGTAGCGCTCGGGCGCGTCGCTCAGCTGGAACGGCAGCACGCCGTTCAGGGCCTGCTGGACCGCGATCTGCATGGATTGCTCATCGTCCAGCAGATCGCCCTTCGCCAGATTGGGGAACTTGTCGTCGATCTTGGTCTTGGCGGTGTTGACGATGTTGAAGCCGGTCTTGGCGTTCAGGGCCAGGCCCACCTTGTAGGCGTAGTCGTGCTGGCAGCTGGGCTTGTCGGCCAGGGACTCGTTCTGGGTGGGCGAGGGCCTGGCGCAGTCCTGCGGGAAGCCGCGTTCGTTCAGCGCGATCTGGATCGTGCCGGCGGTCGGCGGCGGCGTCTTCTGCCCCGTCAGCGGCGTCGTCAGCGGACCGAAGATCGACTGCGTGCCCGAATTGTCAGGAGTCGGCAGGGCCTGGGCGATCACCGCCGGATAGGTGGCGATGTCGTGTGGATTGGTGAACGAGGCCACCGCGAACCAGGGCGGAATGGCGTCGACCTCGGGACCGGCGGCGTAGGGGTCCTGGGCCTGCTGGACGGCCTGGGCGCGGTTGTAGTTCAGGGCCAGGGCCTTGCGGCGGATGAAGGCGCAGGCCTGGTCGGTGAAGCCGGCGTCGCGATAGACGCCCAGATTGTTGATCGCCGCCCCGTGCGGCTCGGGATAGGACTCTTCCCAGTCGTCGAAGCCGTAGCGGTCCAGCGAGTGCTCGGGCGGGTTGCTGACGTGCCACTTGCCGAAATAGTGGGTGGTGTAGCCGGCCTCGCGCATCCAGGTCCCCAGGGTGGGGACGCCGTCCGCCGCCAGCCAGGGGAAGTTGTAGGAATCGCCGCTCTTGAACAGGCCGTCGGTCTGGGTGACCCCCGTTCTGGTCCCGTACTGCCCGGTATAGATCGTCGCCCGGCTAGGCGTGCAGGCGCTGGCGGCGATGGTGTGGTTGCGCAGCAGCGCCGCGTTCTCGCGCAGCGCCAGCAGGCCGGGGAAGTACTGGGCGTAGGGGTTGTGGGCGTCGTCCTCGCGCTGGAACCCCAGGATCCGCTTCAACGGCTCGTCGAACCCGGCCTCGGCCCCGTAGGAAAACCTCGGAAAGCGGTACTGGTCACAGGTGATCAGCAGGATGTTGGGCCGGTTCGGCTGGCTCATGGTCCCCTCCCCCTCGCACGCGCAAAGCGACGCGTTCGCGCCGCCGAAAGGCGAAGCTTGAATATACACGATAAAGTTGCTATGTCGATTTATGATTACCTTAGAGGGTATACCGTCAAGGAGCGCGCCGCCCGCGCTGTGACATTCCGCCGCCCAAGGCGCCCAAAACCTCGCGATTAACTGTGCTTTTACGGCGCTTACCGCCTTCTGGGGGCCAAGACCGGAGTCCGCCCTTTCTTCGAGGCCGACCCGACATGGGGCCAGAGATGAAGTTCGACGACCTGAAGATCTCCACCAAGGTGGCCCTGCCGGCCGTCCTCCTGACCGTCGTCGCCCTGGCGATCACCGGCGTCGGCGCCTGGCAGGCCAGGATCTCGGAAGCCGCCACCAAGGTGCTGGTCGAGCAGCGCGCGCCATCGGAACTGGAAGGCGCGCGGTTTAACCGTCGCGTCGCCATCATCGGCTACGCGGCCTATCGCACGATCGCCAACCAGGCCGCTTCGCCCGAGGCGAAACAGGCCAGCGCCGAGATCGACACCGCCTACAAGGAAGCCAAGGTCGCCCTCGACAAGATCAAGCACACCGATCCGGCCGACGCCAAGAAGCTGGCCGACTACGGCGTCCGCCTGGATCGCATCTATTCCAGCGCCCGCCAGGGCGCGGACCTGGGCCTGCAAGACGCCAACGACGCGGCCAAGATGGTCATGGGCGTGATCGACCCCGACATCGCCAGCCTCAGCAAGGACGTCGCCGCCTACACCAATGGCCACGCCGACGAGACCAAGGCCATGGTGGCCGAGGCCGCCCAGCAGGCCCAGACCGGCACGCTGATGACCATCGCCTTCGGCCTGATCGCCTCGGCCGCCGCCCTGGTCTTCGCCCTGTGGATCGGCCGCTCGAAGATCGCCGCGCCGCTGGCCGGCCTGTCGCGCACCATGGAGGTCCTGGCCCAGGGCTCGGTGGACGTCGAGGTGGTCGGCGCCCAGCGCAAGGACGAGGTCGGCGCCATGGCCCGGTCGGTCCAGGTGTTCAAGGACAACGCCCTGGCCCTGCGCACCGCCGAGGCCGCCCAGCNCGGCGCCCAGCGCAAGGACGAGGTCGGCGCCATGGCCCGGTCGGTCCAGGTGTTCAAGGACAACGCCCTGGCCCTGCGCACCGCCGAGGCCGCCCAGCAGCGCGCSAGCGCCGARACCGAGGCCGAACGCCGYCGCAACCAGGAGGYCGCCGAGGCCGCCGCCCGCGAGCAGGCCTTCGTCATGGAGCACATCGCCACGGGCCTGAACCGSCTGGCCGACGGCGACCTGACCTATCGTGTCGACGCCGCCTTCCCCCAGGCCTACCAGCGCCTGCAGAGCGACTTCAACGGCGCCATCACCCAGATGGAAGAGGCGATGCGCACCATCGTCCACGCCGCCAACAGCATCGGTTCGGGCTCGGACGAGATCGCCTCGGCCGCCGACGACCTGTCGCGCCGCAGCGAGCAGCAGGCCGCCAGCCTGGAAGAGACCGCCGCCGCCCTGGACGAGATCACCGCCACGGTGAARCGCTCGTCGGCCGGCGCCGTCGAGGCCTCGCGCGTCGTCACCTCCACCCGTTCGGACGCCGAGCGCTCGGCCGTGGTGGTGCGCGGCGCCGTCGACGCCATGAACCAGATCGAGAAGTCGTCGCAGTCGATCAGCCAGATCATCGGCGT
>NZ_LMFX01000011.1:0-90656 GCF_001426985.1 Caulobacter sp. Root1472
CGTGGACCGACGCCTACAACCTTGCCCGCCCACACGCCGGCATCAAAGGTCTCACACCCTGGCAGCGTGTGAACAACCTTCTTGGAAACGACATCTAGCCCAACGCCGTCCCGAACACCTCGCCCGCCTTCAGGGCCGGCTTGGCGCCGAGGATGGCGCTGGCGGCCTTGGCGGGACCCAGGATCGCGCGGCCCAGGCGCTGCAAGTCGTCAACACTCACCGCATCGACCGCCTCGGCCAGTTCGGCCGGCGTGTAGAGGCGGTTGAACATCAAGGCCTGACCGGCCGCCTGCTCGGCGCGCGACAGGGGCTGTTCGCGGGCCATGAACATGTGGGCCTTCAACTGGGCCTTGGCGCGGGCCAGCTCGGCGTCGTCGATCCGGGCGGCCAGGCCGACGATCTGCTCGGCGCAGACCTTGGCCGTCTCGGCCGCGTCGCCGGCCGCGCAGCCGGCATAGACGCCCAGGGCGCCGGCGTCGGCATAGGTGTCGGCATAGGCGTCGATGTTGTAGGCCAGACCACGCTTCTCGCGGGCTTCCTGGAACAGCCGCGACGACATCCCGCCGCCCAGGGCCTCGGCGAAGATCCGCAGGGCGAAATAGTCATCCTCTCGGGCGCTGACGGCCGGCAGCATGAACACCAGGTGGGCCTGCTCCAGCTTGCGGGCCTGGCTCCTGCGCCCGCCGACGAAGCTGGCGGGATCGCTGGCCAAGGCGCCGGACGCCGCCGGCATGGACCCGAACTCGCGGCGGGCCAGGTCCAGCACCTCGTCCAGCGCGACCGCGCCGGAGCAGCTGACGATCAGCCGGTCGGCGGCGTAGAGCTGGCCGCGCCAGTGCGACAGGCCTTCGACGGTGGCCGAGTTGACGCTGTCGACCGTGCCCAGGATCGGCCGGGCCAGCGGGTGGTCGCCCCAGGCGGCGGCCTGGACCAGGTCGAACACATAGTCGTCGGGCGCGTCGGCGGCCTCGGCGATCTCCTGGGCCACCACCTGCTTCTCGCGGGTCAGGTCGCCCTCGTCGAGGGTGGGGCGCAGGACCAGGTCGGACAGCACCGCCATGCCCAGGTCCAGCCCGCCCTTCAGGGCGCGGACCTGGAAGCTGGTGCGCTCATAGCCGGTGGCGGCGTTGATCTGGCCGCCTTGGGCCTCGATCACCTCGACGATGTCGCGCGAGCTGCGCGCGCCCGCGCCCTTGAACACCATGTGCTCCAGCAGGTGCGACCAGCCCGACCGGGCCGGATCCTCATAGGCCGCGCCGCGGCCGGCGACGACCGACAGGGCGATGGTCTCCAGGCCCGGCATCGGGTCATGGACGACGCGGACGCCGTTTTCGAGGGTGTGGAGGGTGGTGGAAACTGTCATGTCCCCTTCGCATAGCGGGGGAGCCCCCGCGACGCCAGTGCGGCGCGCGCGGCCAAAGCGCTAAAGCTCGTCGTCTGATCCGCCCCGGCCGGAGCCCCGAGCTTCAGGGGACGCTTCATGTAGGGGCGTCACCGTCGCGGTCGGATCGATCACCAGGTCGGCGCGACTGGCGTCGCACCAGGCTTCCAGCTCGGCCTTGAGGACCGGCCACAGATCGGCGGCCCATTCGGGCGCCTGATCCTTCCAGGCCTCCCGCGTCGGAAGATAGGCGGACAGCCGGCCCATCGGCAGTTCGAGGATGAACGATCCTCCGGGCCCGGCGACCACCAGTTCTTCCTTCCAGCGCGACGTGAACCGGAACGTGGCTCCGAGCGCTGGACCGGCCTTCGACACTTAGCCTTGTCCGCCCGCGAACACCCGCACGAAGGCCTTCACGGTCTCGGCGTCGGCCGGCAGGCGATCGAACTTCTCGGGCTTCTTCGACAGGTCCGGCGTAGCGCGGGGCGTGGTCGGGACGACGCCGGCGGCGGCGGCCACGGCTTCCGGGAACTTGGCCGGGTGGGCGGTGGACAGCACCACGACCGGGGTCGCCGGGTCGGCCAGGCGCAGCACGTTTGCGGCGGCGACGCCGACGGCGGTGTGCGGGTCGATGACCTCGCCGGTCTCGTTCAGGGTCGACAGGATGGTCTTGGTGGTGTCGGCCTCGCTGACCGACGCGCCCTGGAACAGCTCACGCATCTTGGCGTGGGCGCTGGGCGGGATGTCGAGCAAGCCCGTGCCGGCGAAGGCCCGGAAGGCGCGGCCGGTCTCGACGCCGTCGCGGCCGACCGCCTCGAAATAGAGGCGCTCGAAGTTGGAGGCCACCTGGATGTCCATGGCCGGGCTCTGGGTGGCGGACACCGCGCCGCGGGCGTAGCGGCCGTCCTCGAAGGCCCGGGCCAGGATGTCGTTGCTGTTGGTCGCGGCCACGATCCGGGCCACCGGCAGGCCCATGCGGGTGGCGACATAGGCGGCGTAGGCGTCGCCGAAATTGCCCGTGGGCACGACGAAGGCGACCTTGCGGGCCGGCGCGCCCAGGGCGACGGCGGCGGTGAAGAAATAGACGCTCTGGGCGGCGATCCGCGCCCAGTTGATCGAGTTGACGCCCGACAGGTCGACCGCGTGGCGGAACTGGTCGTCCTGGAAGGCCTGCTTGACGATGGCCTGGCAGTCGTCGAACGAGCCCTGGATCGAGACGCAGGCGACGTTCTTGTCGGTCGCCGTGGTCATGAAGCGGCGCTGGACCTCGCTGATCCGGCCTTCGGGGAACAGGGCGACGATGCGGGCGTGCGCGCGGCCGCGGAAGGCCTCGACGGCCGCGCCGCCGGTGTCGCCCGAGGTGGCGCAGATGATGGTCATGGTCCGCGACTGGCGCGACAGCACGTAGTCGTAGAGCCGCCCCAGCAGCTGCATCGCCACGTCCTTGAAGGCCAGGGTCGGGCCGTGGAACAGCTCCAGCAGGTGGCGGCCGGGGGCCAGTTGCTTCAGCGGGACGACGGCGGCGTGGGCGAAGGTCGAATAGGCCTCCTCGCACATCAGGGCCAGGTCGTCGGCCGGGACGTCGTCGCCGACGAACTTGCCGACCACGGCGGCGGCCACCTTGGCGTAGGACTGGCCGGCGAAGGCGGCGATCTCCTCGGGCGTGAAGGTCGGCCAGCGCTCGGGCACATAGAGGCCGCCGTCCGGGGCCAGGCCGGCCAGGACCGCGTCGAGGAAACCGATCGAGGGGGATTCGCCCCGGGTCGAAACGTAGCGCATCAGGATCTCATCTTCCGCCAGAGCATGGCGGCATAGATAAACAGCAGGGTCACGGCAAGACCGAACCACGTCAGGGCGTATTCCAGGTGCCGATTGGAAATTTCTGCCGGCAGCGGCGCGGGGGTGATCCCGGGCGGCGCGGGGGTCGCGGACTCGACCATCAGAATGTAGGGCGCGGGGTTGTCGGCGGCGAAGCGGGCGACCGTCGCGGCCCGGTCGCCGCCCAGCGACTTGGGGGCCATCAGCACGCCTATGGCCTGGGCCGGAGCGTAGAGGGTGACCGACGCCGGGGTGGACTGGCCAGTCAGGGCCTTGACCACGCCCAGGTCCAGCAGGATCGCGCCGTAGCCCGCCGCCGAGTCCGAGGTCTGCTGACAGATCGCCGTGGCGCGCCAGACGATGTCGCCGTCGCGGACGCCGTAGACCAGCGGCAGGGTTTGGGGCTTGTCGGACGAACACCCCACCGAAACGCGGGTCCAGGCGACGTCCTCTCCAGCCTTGGCGCGCGCCAGAACCGTCGCAAGGGGTTGGGCCGGAGCGGTCTTCAGCACCTCGATCCGCGCCAGCAGGTCTTCCTTCCAGGCCAGGCGCTTGAGCTGCCAGACGCCCAGGCCGCACAGGATGGCGAAGGCGACCAGGGTGGCGATCGTCAGGCCGATCGGGAAGCGGCGGTCTTTCGGAACAGAAGCGTCAGACATCGTGGCGGCCGGCCTCGGAGGCGTTGTTGGCGATGTGGGCGGCGACCATCAGCCCCTTGGCCGGCCGCATCAGGCCCAGGCACGCGACCAGGGTGACCGGCAGCCAGACCACCAGCAGCAGCCAGACGGGCCAGTTGAAGGCGAACATCGAGAACAGCGCCCCGAAGGCGCACAGGAAGCCGGCGATCAGGATGACGAAGGTCGAGGCCCCGTCGCCGGTCTCGTGAGCCCCCAGGTCGAAGCCGCAGGCCTCGCAGGTCTTGCCGACCTTCAGGAACCCGTCGAACAGCATCCCCTCGCCGCAGTGCGGGCAGCGGCCGGTCGCGCCGGCCAGGTAGGGGTTCACGTGGGTCATCGGACTATGCTCATAGCAGCTTCGGCGGTCTTGGCCCGAAATCCCCGTCCTTCGACAGGCTCAGGATGAGGATTTCTTACTCGAACTTCGCATTCGTCCTCATCCTGAGCTTGTCGAAGGACGAGGGCGCGCACTGCGTTCCACAGCATCCTTGAAACGAAAAAGGCCCGGAACACCGTCTGGCGTTCCGGGCCCTCTCGAAGCGGATGACCTAGTGCGGCGAAGCGCCGAAGATCACGTAGACGAAGGCGAACAGGAACAGCCAGACCACGTCCACGAAGTGCCAGTACCAGGCGGCGGCCTCGAAGCCGAAGTGCTGCTTGGGGGTGAAGGCGCCGTTCATCAGCCGGATCAGGCAGACGATCAGGAACAGGGTGCCGACGAACACGTGGAAGCCGTGGAAGCCGGTGGCCAGGAAGAAGGTCGAGCCGTAGAGGCCCGAATTGGCGGCCGCTTCCGAGTAGAACAGGTGCTCGTGGTTGATGTGGCTGTACTCGTAGATTTGGATGGTCGTGAACAGCGCGCCCAGCAGGATGGTCAGGATCAGGCCCCACTTGGCGCCCTTGCGGTCGCCTTGCTGCAGGGCGTGGTGCGACCAGGTGATGGTGGTGCCCGACAGCAGCAGGGTCAGGGTGTTGACCAGCGGCAGGTGCCAGGGCGAGACGGCCTCGACGCCGGCCGGCGGCCAGGTGGCCCAGGCGGCGCGCACTTCCTCGATGCCCGACAGGGTGCGGTGGTGGTGGAACAGGGCCATCTCGAAGAAGATCCAGAACCACGCCACGAAGAACATCACTTCCGAGGCGATGAACAGCACCATGCCGTAGCGCAGGCCGATCGAGACGACCGGGGTGTGGTCGCCAGCGTTGGCTTCCTTCACCACGTCGCGCCACCAGCCGAACATCGTGTAGAGCACGCCGGCGAAGCCGGTCGCGAACAGCCACCACTGGCCCTTCTCGATGCCGAAGACGCCGCCCTTGATCCAGGCGATCAGGCCGATGGCCATCAGCGTGGCCGAAGCCGAGCCGACGAACGGCCACGGGCTGGGGGGCAGGATGTGATAGTCGTGTTTGACGGCGCCGTGGGCCATGTGCGTGCTAACCCTTTAATCCCTCAAGAGCGTGATCACCGAGGGGGAAGCCGTTGCCGGCGGCCCTCACGCTCTCACCCTGTAAATCCAGCGCATCGACCCGGTTCCCCCTGCCGACGCGCCCTGTGTGAAACGCTATAGCGCCCTCGGCGGCTTGCCGCCAAGGGGTTCGACGATGCGCGGCGGGCTGTTCGCCTGTTTCGCCCCGGCCGCGTCAGGAACCGCCGGGAAGAAGGTGTAGGACAGGGTGATCGTCGACTTGTCCTTGGTGTCGGCGTCGGTCACGAAGCCGGGGTCGACGAAGTAGACGACCGGGAACTCGACCGTCTGGCCCGGCTCGATCGTCTGGTTGGAGAAGCAGAAGCATTCCAGCTTCTGGAAATAGGCCCCGGCCTGCTCGGGCACGACATTGTAGAGCGCCCGGCCGGTCATCGGCTTGTCGCCCTTGTTGGTCACCTTGAAGAAGGCGAGGCCGGTGTCGCCGATGCGAATGTCCTGGCTGGTCTGCATGGGCTGGAAGTCCCAGGGCAGGGTCCGAACGTTGGCGTCGAAGCGGATCTCGACCTTGCGGTCCAGCACCTTGGTCGGCTTGGCCACGGCCTTGCGCACCGTGCCGTCGAAGCCGGTGGCCTGGCAGAACAGCTTGTACAGCGGCACCGCCGCATAGGCCGCCCCGACCATGCCGAAGAAGGCCAGGCCGCAAATGGCCGCGACCTTCAGGTGGCCGCGCCCCTTGGGCCGAGGACCGACGCCGACCTTGTTGTCGGCCTCGATCTTGGCCCGATCCTCGGCCGACAGGTCGTCCTTAGAAGTGAGGCCCAACATTGCCTCCCAGCTTCACGACGGTGACCACGAACACCAGGATGACGAACGCCGCCAGGCCCAGGCCCAGGGCGATGTTGCGGCCGCCGCGCGCCTTGGCGGCGGGATCGATGTCCTTGCGCGGGCTCATAGCGGCAACTCCAGAACTTTCAGGCCCAGCACCGCCTCGGCCAGCAGGGCGGCGAACAGGGCGAACAGGTAGAGGATCGAGAAGGCGAACAGGTTGCGGGCGTGCCTGGCGTCGCCGACCGGCTTGCCGCGCTTCTCGGCCGTCTCGCCCACTTCGTAGAGGTCGCGGTCGGCCGGGCGCGGGTCGGCGGCGTCGCCGGCCGTGCTGGCGAACACCCGCCAGGCCAGGGTCAGGAACACCAGCCCGCCCAGGCCCGAGACCGCCAGGTACAGCCAGCCGCCCAGGCCGGTGAACACCGGCGCGACGCAGATCGGGATCAGGACCAGGCTGTAGATCAGGATCTGCCGGCGGGTTTCCTTGGCGCCCTTGACCACGGGCAGCATCGGCACCCCGGCCTTGGCGTAGTCGGTGCTGATGTACAGCGACAGGGCCCAGAAGTGCGGCGGGGTCCACAGGAAGATGATCAACACCATCAGCCAGGCGTTCAGCGGCGCATGGCCCGTGGCCGCGGCCCAGCCGATGGCCGGCGGCAGCGCCCCGGCCAATCCGCCGATGACGATGTTCTGGGCCGTCCAGCGCTTGAGCCACATGGTGTAGACCACCGCGTAGAACACGATGGTGAAGGCCAGCAGGCCCGCGGCCAGCCAGTTGATCGCCATGCCCATCAGCATGACCGACAGCAGGCTCAGCACCACGCCGAGGGTGGCGGCTTCCTCGCCCTTGACCAGGCCGGCGGGCACCGGACGGCCGCGCGTGCGGCGCATCTTGGCGTCGATGTCGGCGTCGTACCACATGTTCAGCGCGCCCGAGGCCCCGGCCCCGACGGCGATGCAGAACACCGCCACCGCGCCCAGCAGCGGATGGATCGGGGTGCGGGCGGCCAACAGACCCGTCAGGGCCGTGAAGACCACCAGCGACATCACCCGCGGCTTCAGCAGCTGGAAATAGTCCTGCCAACGGGCGTGGCGGACCGTGGCGGTCGCCTCGTCGGGGGTCAGGGCATCTCCAGAAAGAACCGGGGTACGGGCCATTTTACTTAAGGGTTCGGGTCTTGATGGGCGAAGGGCGCGGACTGGATTTTCATCCGGCCCGCGCCCCCCGTTTTGCGTATCTAGTCTACCAGATTCAGTGGCTGTCGGCCTTGATGACCGGCGGGTCGCTGAACTGGTGGAACGGCGGCGGCGAGGACAGGGTCCATTCCAGGGTGGTGGCGCCTTCGCCCCACGGATTGGCCTCGGCCTTGCGGCGGCGGATGGCGGCTTCCAGCAGGATCACTAGGAACACCACCACGCCCACGGCCGTGATCGCGTAACCAACCGACGAGACGTAGTTCCAGTGCGAGAAGGCGACCGGATAGTCCACGTAGCGGCGCGGCATGCCCTGCAGGCCCAGGAAGTGCTGCGGGAAGAAGATCAGGTTGACGCCGACGAACATGATCCAGAACTGCGTGCAGCCCAGGAACTCGTTGTACTTCACGCCCCACATCTTCTCGAACCAGTAGAAGAAGCCGGCGAAGATGGCGAACACCGCGCCCAGCGACAGCACGTAGTGGAAGTGGGCGACGACGTAGTAGGTGTCGTGCAGGCTGTAGTCGATGCCGGCGTTCGACAGGACCACGCCGGTCACGCCGCCGACGGTGAACAGGAAGATGAAGCCGATCGCCCACAGCATGGGCGTCTTGAAGCTGATCGAGCCGCCCCACATCGTGGCGATCCACGAGAAGATCTTCACGCCGGTCGGCACCGCGATGACCATCGTGGCGGCCACGAAATAGGCGCGCAGGTTGATGCTCATGCCGACGGTGTACATGTGGTGGGCCCACACGATGAAGCCGACGAAGCCGATGGCGACCATGGCGTAGGCCATCGCCAGGTAGCCGAAGATCGGCTTCTTGGAGAAGGTCGAGACGATGTGGCTGATGATGCCGAAGCCCGGCAGGATCAGGATGTACACTTCCGGGTGGCCGAAGAACCAGAACAGGTGCTGGAACATGACGGGGTCGCCGCCGGCGGCCGGGTCGAAGAAGTGGGTGCCGAAGTTGCGGTCGGTCAGCAGCATGGTGATGGCGCCGGCCAGGACGGGCAGCGACAGCAGCAGCAGGAAGGCGGTGATCAGCACCGACCAGGCGAACAGCGGCATGCGGTGCAGGGTCATGCCCGGCGCGCGCATGTTGAAGATCGTGGTGATGAAGTTGATCGCGCCGAGGATCGAGCTGGCGCCGGCCAGGTGGAGGGCCAGGATCGCCAGGTCCATCGACGGACCGGTGTGGCCGGTGGTCGACAGCGGCGGATAGATCGTCCAGCCGCCGCCGAAGCCGCGGCCCGGGCCGCCGTCGACGAACATCGAGGTCAGCAGCAGCACCCAGGCGGCGACCAGCAGCCAGAACGAGATGTTGTTCATCCGCGGGAAGGCCATGTCCGGCGCGCCGATCATGATCGGCACGAACCAGTTGCCGAACCCGCCGATCATCGCCGGCATGACCATGAAGAAGATCATGATCAGGGCGTGGGCGGTGACGACCGCGTTGTAGCCGTGCTTGGACTGCTCGACGAGGCCCATCAGGCTGACCGACGAGTTGGGACCGAAGATCTGGATGCCCGGCTCGGCCAGTTCCCAGCGGATCAGGCCCGACAGCGCGCCGCCGACCAGGCCCGCCATGATGGCGAACAGGATGTAGAGCGTGCCGATGTCCTTGTGGTTGGTCGAGAAGAACCAGCGCTGGAAGAACGGCGGCTTGTGGTCGGCGTCGTCGTGGCCGTGGGTGTCGATGTCAGCGGCGTGAGCCATCGGACTTAATCCTGCAATCGTATCTTAGGCCGCCGGCGCGGCAGGAGCCGCGGCCGGAGCGGAAGCGGGGGCGGCGGCCGGCGTGGCGGCGGCCGGAACTGCGGCGCCGGCGGCGGGGGCCGGAGCGGCCGCGGCCGTGGCGGCCGGCGCGGGCGAGGTCTTGGACTTCACCCAGGCGTCGAAGTCGGCCTGGCTGACGACGTGGATCTCGATGGGCATGTTCGAGTGGTCGACGCCGCAGAGCTCCGAGCACTGGCCGTAATAGACGCCGATCTTGTCGGCCTTGAACCAGGTTTCGTTCAGGCGGCCGGGAATGGCGTCGGTCTTCAGGCCGAAGGCCGGCAGGGCGAAGGCGTGGATCACGTCGGCGCCGGTGACCTGCACGCGGATCACCTGGTTGACCGGCACCACCATCGGCTTGTCGGCGGCCAGCAGGTAGGGCACGCCCTTGGCGTCGGCCTCTTCCTTCTTCAGCGGCACCGAAGTGATCTCGCTGATCTTCTGGTCGGGATATTCATAGCCCCAGTACCACTGGTAGCCGGTCGCCTTCACCGTCAGGTACGGCTTGGGCATGTCGTTGTAGGCGAACAACAGCCGGAACGAGAAGATGGCGATGATCATCAGGATCAGCACCGGGCCGATCGTCCAGATGATCTCGACCGTGGTGTTGTGGCTGAACTTGGCCGGGACCGGGTTGGCCTTGGCGTTGTAGCGGATGACGATCCAGATCAGCAGGCCCAGCACCAGCAGGGTGATGGCCGTGATGATCGGCATCAGGATGTGGTTGTGGAAGGCGATCGCCTCGTACTTCAGGGGCGAGGCCGCCTTCTGAAGATCGTAGGCGCCGGGGGTCGGCTGACCCAGCAGTTCGGCGCCCTTGGCGAGGGCCTCCCCCGCAAACACGCCCGAAAGGGCCATCGTCGTGGCGGCGACGGCGGCTACGCCCGTCAACTTCCGCCGCATCCCCTGAATTTGCGCCTTCATATCCCTCACGGCCCGTTTCGGCGGCGATTTGGCGTCGCGATCAACCCCACGCCGCGCCGACATGCACAATACGACCAGCGACACGGGACTTAGGCAATCAACTTCGTCAGGCGACGTGGAATCGAAGGCCGGCCCCGGCGTCTCTGGCCGGTCGCTGGCGTGCATACGCGCTCCAATCCCCGTTGCCAAGCGCCAGAGGCGTTCGCCCGGACGCCTTGCGCGGGCCTGAGGCGCCTCACCTGCGAGCCGCTCTCAACAACGGGCATTTCAGCACGCTCGCGCTACGTACCATTACTAACATGTAATGACAGCTACCTTGCATTGGACACTACCTTGCGTCACAAGAGTGCTCAGCAACGGGCCAGGCTCGGAGACCGCAACGCCGTGACAGAAGCCATTGAAGTTCAACTGAAGAAAGGCGTGCTGGCGCTGTGCGTGCTGGCCCTGCTGTCGAAGGCCGACAGCTACGCCTACGAAATCGCCAGCAAGCTCGCCAAGGACATCGATATGGGGGAAGGGACGATCTATCCGCTGATGCGCCGCATGCAGTCGGACGGCCAGGTCGAGACCTATCTGGTGGAATCCCAGAGTGGTCCGCCACGCAAGTACTACCGCCTGACGCCGGCCGGTCGGGCCAGCTTCACGGCCCAGAAGGCCGAATGGGCGGCCTTCGTTTCCGCCGTCGACAACATCCTGGGAGCCGCCGCATGACGCGCGCCGAATTCCTCACCCGCCTCAAGCGCGGGCTGGCGGGCCTGCCCGCCGCCCAAATCGCCGACATCGTCGCCGACTACGAGGCCCACTTCAACGAGGCCCAAGAGGCCGGGCGCAGCGAGAGCGAAGTGGCCGCCGCGCTGGGCGAGCCCGAGCGCCTGGCCCGCGAACAGCGCGCCGAGCAGGGCGTTCGCCGCTGGGAGGAGACCAAGAACCCCTCGGCCGCCGCCAGCGCGATCTTCGCCGTCGTCGGCCTGGGCGCCATCGACATCATCTTCCTGCTGCCCCTGTTGATGGGCGTGCTGGGGACGCTGTTCGCCTTCTTCATGGCCGCGATCGGCATCTTCGTGGCCGGCGGCGCGGTGACCACGGTCGGACCGTTCGCCGGACCGCCCGGCGGCCCCGCCGTGGCCTTCCTGCTGGGCATCGGCCTGATGGCCGGCGCCACCGCCCTGGCCGCCGTCACCACCCTGCTGACCGTCGGCCTGGTCAACGGCCTGATCTGGTACGGCCGTCTCCACTACCGGCTGCTGAAGCCGGCCATCGAAACCCAGGTCTGAGGGGACCGTTATGATCCGCAACCTGACCATCGTCGCCGTCGCCAGCTTCGTGCTCTGCGTCGGCTGCTTCGCCGGGGCCTTCGCGCTCGGCGGACGCGACATCGTCAAGAACGGCTGGAGCTTCCCGGCCGACTGGAACATCGAAGTCAACGACGACAACGACCACATCCACATCGGGCCCGGCGCGTCGGTCGACAACGGCGAGACCACCACGCGGCAGATCGCCTGGAGCGGTTCGGACGCTCTGCAGGTCGACGTGCCGGCCGAGGTGATCTTCACCCAGGCCGCCCCGGGGGCCGGCGGCGGCGTCAAGATCGTCGGGCCCCAGCGCCTGGTCGACCGGGTGACCCTCGCGAACGGCCGACTGACCCTGCGCGACAGCGACGGCGACGGCGGCGTGGTCTCGATCCACGGCCACGGCGTCCATATCAGCCGCGACAGCGACCAGCTGTCGGTCGAGGTCGTCGCTCCGGGCGTGCGGACCTTCACCCTGAACGGCAGCGGCGACCTCTATCTGAAGGCCTATGACCAGCCCGACCTGGTGCTGGAGATCAACGGCAGCGGCCGCGTCGAGGCCCAGGGCAAGACCCGGAAGGTCGACCTGAAGGTCTCCGGCTCGGGCGAGGCCGACCTGCGCAGCCTCGACACCGGCGACGCCAAGGTCGCCCTGTCGGGCAGCGGCGAGGCCCACCTGGCCCCGCACGGCGCGGCCGAGGTCGAGGTGGCCGGCAGCGGCGACGTCTACCTGACCAGCAAGCCGACCGTCCTCAGCTCCAATGTCGCCGGCTCGGGCGAAGTGCACCAGGACTGGTGACTGATGGGGACAGGCGCATGCGCCTGTCCCCAAGCCGCATCTCGGCCTCGCCTCACCTTCCCCGGCGTCGAATCGTCGCCGGGGTGATGACGGGGGCGGACGAAACGCTTACCTGTAAGCCCATGACCGCACCCATCACCGCCCCGTCCCTGCTGGCCTCGGCCAATGTCGACCCCGAGCGCGCCCGCGCCATCCTCGGCGAGGCCCTGGCCGGCGCCGACGACGGTGAACTGTTCGTCGAACGCTCCGAGAGCGAGTCGTTCGTCTTCGACGACGGCCGGCTGAAGAGCGCCTCCTACGATTCGGGCGAGGGCTTCGGCCTGCGGGTGGTGGCCGGCGAGACCGCCGGCTACGCCCATTCGGCCGAGATCTCGGAAGCCGCCATCGGCCGCGCCGCCGACTCGGCCCGGCTGGCCCGCCGCGGCTATGCCGGGGTCAGCGCCGAGGCCCCGCGCGCCACCAACCAAAGGCTCTATGGCGAGGACGACCCCGTCGCCTCCCCCGCCTTCTCCGACAAGGTCGCCCTGCTGCAGGAGATCGACGCCTTCGCCCGCTCGCGCGATCCTCGCGTCGTCCAGGTGATGGCCTCGATGGCCGGCGAGCGCCGGGTCGTCGAGATCCTGCGCGCCGACGGCCAGCTGCTGCGCGACGTGCGCCCGCTGGTGCGGGTCAATGTCCAGGTCACGGTCGAGAAGGACGGCCGCCGCGAGGCGGGCACGTCCGGGGCCGGCGGCCGCGCCGGCTTTTCCGCCTGGATCAGCCCCGACAAGTGGCGGGCCCAGGTGGACGAGGCCCTGCGCATGGCCCTGGTCAATCTCGACGCCGTGGCCTGCCCGGCCGGCGAGATGGACGTGGTCCTGGGCCCCGGCTGGAATGGCGTGCTGCTGCACGAGGCGGTCGGCCACGGCCTGGAGGGCGACTTCAACCGCAAGGGCATCAGCGCCTTCTCCGGCCGCATCGGCGAGCGGGTGGCGGCCAAGGGCGTCACCGTGTTCGACGACGGAGCGATTCCCGGCCGCCGCGGCTCGCTGACCATCGACGACGAGGGCACGCCGACGGAACGGACGGTCCTGATCGAGGATGGCGTCCTGGTCGGCTACATGCACGACCGGATGAGCGCCCGTCTGATGGGCATGGCCGCCACCGGCAACGGCCGCCGCCAGTCCTACGCCCACATGCCCATGCCGCGGATGACCAACACCGGCATGCTGGCGGGCAATGACGACCCGGCCGAGATGATCGCCTCGATGAAGCGCGGCCTCTACTGCGCCAATTTCGGCGGCGGCCAGGTCGACATCACCAACGGCAAGTTCGTCTTCCAGTGCACCGAGGCCTATCTGGTCGAGGACGGCAGGATCACCGCTCCGGTCAAGGGCGCGACCCTGATCGGCGACGGTCCCAGCGCCCTCACCCGCGTGACGATGATCGGCAACGACTTCGACTTCGACCCCGGCATTGGCGTCTGTGGCAAGTCGGGCCAGGGCGTGCCGGTGGGCGTGGGCCAGCCCTCGCTGAAGATCACCGGCCTGACGGTCGGCGGCACGGCGGTTTAGGCAAGGCCGGCCCCGGGAGACTTCGCGATGGCGGCGGAAGACGGCCTTGGTCGCGCCATCCGGCTGGTGGCGGCGCTGAACCTGGCCTATTTCGGCGTGGAGTTCGCCGTCGCGCTGCACATCGGCTCGGTCTCGCTGCTGGCCGACAGCGTCGACTTTCTCGAAGACGCGGCCGTCAATTTCCTGATCTTCGCCGCCCTGGGCTGGAGCGCCAGGCAAAAGGCCCGGGTCGGCATGGCGCTGGCGGGCCTACTGCTCGCGCCCGCCCTGGCCTTCCTCTGGGCCCTGTGGCGCAAGTACGCCGATCCGGCCCCTCCCGAGGCGCTGCGCCTGACCCTGACCGGCGCCGGCGCCCTGGCCGTCAACCTCTATTGCGCGTTCACCCTGGCCCGGTTCCGGCATCATTCAGGCAGCCTGACCAGGGCCGCCTTCCTGTCGGCCCGCAACGACGCCCTGGCCAATGTCGCGATCATCGCCGCGGGCGCCGCCACGCTGTTCACCCGATCGCCTTGGCCCGATGTGGTGGTCGGCCTGGGCGTCGCCTGCATGAACATCGACGCCGCCAAGGCGGTTTGGACGGCCGCCCGCGGCGAGCACAAGGCGGCGCGAAACCAGCCGGCGCCCTAGGGTCAAGCCATTGGCTCGAAAGGGGAAAATGTTTCCCGCCCAGGTGATCGGCGGAAACATTTCACAAATGTAACCTACCTTTCGGTTTTGTAACTGGTTCCGGCGCTTCGGCGCCGACAGGGTCGCGGCCAACAAAGCGGGGGCTTTGGGGGGGTCCGCGTCATGAGTCTTGCTTCCGTCGTCTTCGCCTTGGGCCTGGCCGCGCCCGAAGCCCAGGCCGCCGCGCCGCCGGCCACGCCCGCCGGCCCGCTCGCAGTCGCCGCGCCCGCCGCCGACGCCCAGCGCGGGGTGACGGCCTATCCGCCCGACTTCTTCGCCGAACAGCGCCCCAGCACCGCCTTCGACATGATCACCCGTCTGCCCGGCTTCCGCCTGGACCGCGGCGACGAGGCCCGCGGCTTCGCCGGCACGGCCGGCAACGTGCTGGTCAACGGCGAGCGCCCCACCACCAAGAGCGACAATCTGGAGGACATCCTCAAGCGCATCTCGGCCTCGGCCGTCGAGCGCGTGGAGCTGATCCGCGGCGGCGCCCCGGGCATAGACATGCAGGGCCAGACCATCCTGGCCAATGTGGTGATCAAGTCGACGGTGCAGGTCGAGAAGGTCGCCAACATCCAGACCTACCTCTATCCCGACGGCCTGTTCGGCCCGCTGCTGGAGTTCCAGGCCTCGCGCCGCGACGGGATCAACGAGATCGAGGGCTCGCTGAAGGCCACCGTCGACCGCACCGATCAGACCTTCGACGGCGGATCGCGGGTGACCAGCTTCCCCGACGGCCGCCCGACGATCCGGGAAGCGGTCAAGGGCTATGACCAGATCCAGAACTATGCGGCGCGCGGCGCGATCCAGCGCGCCGCGCCGGGCGGCAAGATCCGGGTCAACGGCAAGATCGAGTACTTCTCGTTCGATCGCGACGTCGTCTACACCCGCTATCAGCCCAGCCCCGGCCGCCAGGACAGCGGCGAAACCAGCAAGGAATGGACCGGCGAGTTCGGGGCCCGTTACGACGCCCGGCTGGGCCCGCGCACCGACCTGCAGCTGGTGTTCCTGCAGAACCTGGGCGACGAGACCTACGGCTCGACCCTGGCCCTGCCCGGCCACGCCGAGGTCTATCGCGAGCGCGACAAGACGGGCGAAAGCATCCTGCGCGGCGAGGTCAAGCACCGCCGCTCCCAGGCCCTGTCGCTGGAGGGCAGCGTCGAGGGCGCCTACAATTTCCTGGACGGCGACATCCGCTACGACGTCAACGGCGCGCCGGTCGACATCGGCCCGCCGCACGTGAAGGTCGAGGAACTGCGCGGCGAGGCGGCCGGCAAGGCCGTGTGGCGCGCCAATCCGAAACTGACGATCGAGGCCGGGGCGCGGATGGAGGTCTCCCGCATCACCCAGAGCGGCGGCGGCGTCGACGTGGAGCGCAGCTTCTTCTACCCCAAGCCCCGGGTGCTGGCGACCTGGAGCCCCAACAGCGTCGACCAGCTGCGGGTGCGGGTCGAGCGCGAGGTCGGGCAGCTGGACTTCGGCGACTTCATCGCCTCGGCCGACCTGGCGGCCGGCAGCCAGGACGGCGCCGACGTCAACCTGGAGCCCCAGCGCTCGTGGGTCGGCGAGGTCGCCTGGGAGCGGCGCTTCTGGGGCGCGGGCTCGCTCTCGACCACCCTGACCCACGCCGAGATCTCCGACGTCGTCGATTACAAGCCCCTGGTCGGCGGCGGCGACGCGCCCAGCAACATCGGCTCGGGCCGATCCGACCAGTTCGTGATCGCCCTGACCCTGCCGACCCAGAGGCTGGGGATCTCCGGCGGCCAGGTGAAGGCCCGCCTCAGCTGGTTCGACAGCGAGGTCACCGACCCGGTCACCTTCCACAAGCGGCGCATCACCAACGCCACCCCGTTCGTCTGCAACCTCAGCTTCACGCGCGACATGCCGGGCGGCAAGTGGAGCTGGGGCGCTTCCCGCAACTGCCCCAACGAGTACAGCCGCTTCCGCCTGGGCGAGGTCCGCACCCAGCGGTTCGAGCCCTATCTGGAAGGCTTCGTCGAGTGGAAGCCCAGCCCCGACCTGACGGTGCGCACCACCCTGTCCAACTGGACCTCGCGCAACGTCACGCGCGAACGGGTGATCTACAAGGGCTCGCGCGCCGACAACGTCGTCGACCGCATCGAGTACCGCTCGCTGCCGTTCGAGCCGTACCTGTTCATCCAGGTGAGGAAGCGGCTGGGATAGAGGGCGCCGGTCAAAAAACACGGCGGGCTTGTCGGGACGCGCCGCGCCTGGGCGTCCTTGGGAAGACCGCCTGCCCGGCCGGGCGGTGGAACAACGGAGATGGTGATGTCAAAGGTGCGCGTGGGAGGCTTTTCGATCTCGCTGGACGGCTTTGGAGCCGGCCCCGAGCAGAGCCTGGAACATCCCCTCGGCAAGCGCGGGCCCGAGCTGCACCAGTGGATGTTCGGTACGCGCTTCTTCCACACGATGATCGGTAAGGAGGGAGGCTCCGACGGCGTCGATCAGGCGTATGCGCAGCGCGCGATGACCGGGTTCGGCGCCTTCATTCTCGGCCGCAACATGTTCGGCCCCGTCCGCGGTCCCTGGGTGGACGACAGCTGGAAGGGCTGGTGGGGCGCCAATCCCCCCTATCACGCGCCGACCTTCGTGCTGACCCACCATCCGCGCGACCCGATCGAGATGGAGGGCGGCACGACCTTCATCTTCGTGACCGACGGGATCGAGGCCGCGCTCGACCAGGCCAGGACGGCGGCCGGCGACCTCGACGTCAAAATCGGCGGCGGCGTCGAGACGGTGCGCCAGTATCTACGCGCCGGCCTGATCGACGAACTGCACTACGCCCTGTCGCCGGTCGTGCTGGGCCAGGGCGAGGCGATGTTCGCCGGCATCGACCTTCCAGCGCTGGGCTTCCGCGTCACCGAGCACCAGGCCAGCGAGCACGCCACCCATATCGTCCTGGCCCGGTAGGCTGGCGCTGCTACTTGTTGACGATCTTGATGATCCGTTTCGACGACGGGCGGCCTGACAGGCCCTTGCCCGGCGCGTAGGTCACCGTCAGGTCGCCGCCTTTCAGGCTGGCGCCCGACTTGTGGCCCTCGGCCAGCAGCACGCGGGTGACGCGGGCCAACGGGCCTCGGCCGCCATCGCGGGCCATGCGCTCGAAGGCCTCGGCAGTGACCGTGGCGGTGTCGGCGACCAGGACCGAGGTGGCGGGGGTGGCGTCGTCGACGGTCTCGAACGCCACGCGGTGCTGGGCCGCGCGGCTGGCGCGGGCGCTGGCCTGGACCAGCCGCTGGAACAGGGCGTTGACCGAGATGAACGGCGGCGGCTGGATCGAGCTGGCCTTGCCCATCAGCGCCGCGGCGTCGCCGCCGGGCCGTTCGCGGGTGAACAGGGTCATGCCGCCCAGCTTGCTGGCCCGCAGCACCGGCTCGCCCAGCTCGTTCTTGTAGATGGTGTCGCCGCGCGGCGCCGGCTGGGGCGACAGCACCCAGACCTCGGAGCTGTTCTCGAACTTCAGCAGCGGCTGGGGCGCGGCGCGGTCCAGGATGAACGCGTCGCCGGTCTCGGCGACATAGCGGGCGATCGGAGGAGCCGGCGCCTTGCGAGTCTCGCCACGGTTGCCGAAGAACGCGTCGCGCAGGCTGGACTGGGCGTTGGCCGCGCCGGCCGTGGCCGCGAGGGCGAACGCTAGCAGCATCGCGCAACGCCCTGGCCCCGTCATCACAGCCGATCGACTCTTCATCCCCAGGGTCATGCCTGGGGACTAGGGCGAATCTTGGACGCCGAAGACCTTGTTGCGGCCACGCAATTTCCCGAAGACGTCATGAAAAGCTTGGAAAGATTACCCCGCCGACCGGAATCTTCGAGCCGGCGGAGAGTCTTCGTCAAGTCGCCATGTCTTTTTACGGTGACCTGTGGCCTTTGGGCCGCTCTCTGGTAGCGGTCACTAGAGCCGGGCGCGCGATGCGAGGATCACGCGACCGGCTCTAGGTCTTTGTTTTTCGCATCGTTCTTGCGGAAAACCGGTGGCCGGTTTTCCGTACGACGCTACGCCGCCATGTACTGGCCGCCGTTCAGGGTCAGGGTGGCCCCGGTCACGAAGCCCGCCCGCTCGCCGGCCAGGAACGAGACCATGTCGGCGATCTCCTCGCCCTTGCCCAGACGGCCGACGGGGATCCCGGCGATGATGCCGGCCAGGACGTTCTCGGGCACGGCGGCGACCATCTCGGTGTCGATATAGCCCGGGCAGATGACATTGACCGTGACGCCCTTCTTGGCGTTCTCCAGGGCCAGGGCCTTGGTGAAGCCGATCAGCCCGGCCTTGGCGGCCGAATAGTTGGTCTGGCCCATCTGGCCCTTCTGGCCGTTGATCGAGCTGATGTTGACGATCCGACCCCAGCCGCGATCGCGCATGCCCTCGATGACCGGACGGGTCATGTTGAAGGCCGAGTCCATGTTCACCCGGATCACTTCCGACCACTGCTCGTAGGTCATCTTGTGCAGCATGCCGTCGCGGGTGATGCCAGCGTTGTTGACCAGCACCTCGACCGGGCCCAGCTCGGCCTCGACCTTCTTGACGGCGGCGGCGCAGTCGTCGAACGAGCCGACATTGCCCTTGACCACCATCACGCCCAGTTCCTTGGCGCAGGCCGCGGCGGCCTCCTCGTTGCCGGAATAGCCGGCCGCCACCTTCATGCCGTCGGCGACGAGCCGCTCGCAGATGGCCCGACCGATGCCCCGGGTGCCGCCGGTCACGAACGCAACTCTCGCCATGTCTCTCTCCCGTTAAGGTCTCTTATCGTTGCACGCGACCGCCGACGGGGGACAAGCCCCCGCCGTCGATCGTCATGAAGATTTGGCCAACAAGCGTTTCCCGCCGGCCACGGCCTTCGCCGCTTCCGTCAGACCGCCTCGACGCACAGGGCCACGCCCATGCCGCCGCCGATGCACAGGGTGGCCAGGCCCTTCTGGGCGCCGGAGCGCTTCATCTCGTGGACCAGGGTGGTCAGGATCCGCGCGCCCGAGGCGCCGATCGGGTGGCCGATGGCGATGGCGCCGCCGTTGACGTTGACCTTGGCCGGATCCAGGCCCAGCTCGCTGACCACGCAGAGCGACTGGGCGGCGAAGGCCTCGTTGCTCTCGATCAGGTCCAGGTCCGAAACCTTCCAGCCGGCCTTTTCCAGGGCCTTCTTCGAGGCCGGGATCGGGCCGGTGCCCATGATCTCGGGCTCGACGCCGGCATTGGCCCACGAGGCGATCCGGACCAGGGGGGTCAGGCCGCGCTTCTTGGCCTCGTCGGCGCTCATCAGCACCAGGGCGGCCGCGCCGTCGTTCAGGCCCGAAGCGTTGGCGGCGGTGACCGTGCCGTCCTTGGTGAAGGCGGGCCTGAGGCCCGAAATGCCGTCATAGGTGGCGCCGTGGCGGATGAACTCGTCCTTGTCGACGATGGTGTCGCCCTTGCGGCCCTTGATGGTGACCGGCGCGATCTCGGCGTCGAACTTGCCGGCCTTCTGGGCGGCCTCGGCCTTGTTCTGGCTGGCGACGGCGAACCTGTCCTGGGCCTCGCGGGTGATCTGCCAGCGGGCGGCGATGTTCTCGGCGGTCTGGCCCATGTGGTAGCCGTGGAAGGCGTCCCAGAGGCCGTCCTTGATCATGGTGTCGACAAAGCCCAGGTCGCCCATCTTCTGGCCGTTGCGCAGGCTCTGGGCGTGCGGGGCCTGGCTCATGCTCTCCTGGCCGCCCACCACCACGATGTTCGCGTCGCCGGCGGCGATCTGCTGGGCCCCCAGGGCCACGGCCCGCAGGCCCGAGCCGCACAGCTGGTTCAGGCTCCAGGCCGGGCTCTGGACCGGGACGCCGGCGTTGACCGAGGCCTGGCGGGCCGGGCCCTGGCCGGCGCCGGCCTGCAGCACCTGGCCCAGGATCACCTCGTCGACGTCGGCCGGCGCGATGCCGGCGCGCTCGACGGCGGCCTGGATGGCCACCTTGCCCAGTTCGTGGGCCGGCAGGCTGGACAGGGCGCCGAGGAAGGATCCGACCGGCGTGCGGGCGGCGGAAACGATGACGATGTCGCTCATGGCGAAGTAGCTCCCGTGACGTGTCTCAGGGCGTTCCTCGCGGACGCGGCGCCCTTGATTTTGCAGTGCAACATCACCTTGCACAAAGGTGCAGGGTTCGTCACGCGCACATTTTCACGGGTTGTTGCGGGATCCAAGCGCCGCCGGGACTGGCGCCATGCCTTTGCATTCGCGATAGTGCGATGCGAAAAGGCGGAATAACGCTGTCCTAGGGAACGAAATGTCCGAGAACACCGAAAACGGCGAAACGCCCTCGGCCAAGGCTGGAGAAAAGGCGGCCGGCCAAAAGGTCGTCATCAAGAAGTACGCCAACCGCCGCCTCTACAACACCGCGTCGTCTTCGTACGTCACCCTCGAGCACCTGTCGGACATGGTGAAGGAGGGGGTCGACTTCGTGGTCTACGACGCCAAGACCAACGACGACATCACCCGCTCGGTGCTGACCCAGATCATCTTCGAGGAAGAAAACCGCGGCGGCGGCCAGAACCTGCTGCCGATCCAGTTCCTGCGCCAGCTGATCGGCTTCTACGGCAACTCGATGCAGGCCTTCCTGCCCAGCTATCTGGAGATGTCTCTGGAGAGCTTCACCAAGCAGCAGGAGCGCATGCGCACCCAGTTCGCGGGCCTGACGCCCGGCGTGGGCGGGACCAAGGGCATGCCGGGCATGGGGGTCTATGAAGAGCAGATCCGCCAGAACATGGCGCTGTTCGACCGAGCCATGAAGATGTTCTCGCCGTTCGCCTACGCCCGGCCCGAGGACGCTCCCGCCGCTCCCGTCGAGCCGCCGCCCCCGGCCGCCGCCCCACCGCCCGCGCCCAGCGAGGACTCCCTGGCCGACCTCAAGCGCCAGCTGGAAGCCATGCAGCAGCAGATCGAGAAGCTGGCGACCAAGCCGTAGCGCCGTGCGTCCTTCGAGGCCGCTTCGCGGCGCCTCAGGATGAGGACCTTTGTTGCTCCGAATCCCTCATCCTGAGGTGCGAGGCGCAGCCGAGCCTCGAAGGACGCACCGCGTTCGCCACGATCCCTTAACCATGCCGGCTGACTCGTCCTTAACCGTCGTCGGCCACAACTCTTCACCATGAACGGCCCGATCGATCCCATCCGGCGCGCCCAGGCCGCCCGCCGGGCGCTGCCCGCGCCCCGTGACGCCGACCGCCCGGAAGCGGACGGCGAGGAGGACGTGACCTTCGTGCGCGACGAGCAGCCGGCCGCCCCACCCCCACCGCCCCGTCGAGGCGCCTTCGCCACCTTCGCCGCCCACCTGATGGGCCAGAGCGGCCAGAAGCGCGGCCTGCGCGGTGGGCAGGAAGTGCTCGACGCGGCGCGTTCGACCTACCTCGGTACGGAATATTCCGGCCCGGCCGACCGCCGTCCCAAGGCCGGCCTGATCAAGAAGACCGAGGTCTAGCCCTTCAGGCGGGCGATCTCCGCCTCCAGCGCCGCCACCCGCGCCTCCAGCACCGCCACCCGCCGCTCCAGCGGTGGGACCTCGGCCGGCGGGGCCGCATGGACGCCGACTCCGGCCCGCCGCGCGGCCTCGGCCAGCGGAACGCCCAAAAGCTCGGCGAAGGCGGCGATCTGGGCGGCCGTCAGCTCGCGCTGGTCCTTGTAGGCCAGGGCCAGTTCTTCACCCGTCATGCCGGCCACCGCGGCCAGGACCGTCCGCGACAGCCCGCGCTCGGCCAGCCGCGCGTCGTACCAGAGCTGGTCGAAGAACAACGCCATGGGCGAAGGCTAACGCAGGAGGCGGCCTTGGCGCCAGTCTTGCTTGGCGCGAGGCGGATCCAGACCTCGAGACCCATTCATGCTGCTGACCGCCGTGACTCGCTTCTTCGACATCGCCGTCGTGACCCTGATCTTCACGGCGTTGACCTAGCAGCGCCGGGGACATGCCCTTGCGGCGTGTCCCCAAGTTTCGCGGTGCGGCTGATGGGGACACGCCGCGAGGGCGTGTCCCCGACCCTAAGCGCTTTCCAGCAGCATCATCGTCCCCTGGCCGCCGTCGGCGCAGATGCTGACGATCGCCTTCTCGCCCTTGGGCCGGCTGGCCAGTTCCTTGACCGCCTGGGACAGGATCCGCGCGCCGGTCGCGCCGAACGGGTGGCCGAGCGCCAGGCTGCCCCCGGTAGGGTTCATCCGTTCGCGCGGGAACCGGCCCAGGTCGGCCTCGACGCCCGCCTTGGTCCGGCGGAAGGCCTCGTCCTCCCAGGCGGCGATATGCGACAGCACCTGGGCGGCGAAGGCCTCGTGGATCTCCCACAGACCGACGTCGGCGTAGTTGAGCCCGTTGCGGGCCAGCAGGCGCGGCACGCCATAGGCCGGGGCCATCAGCAGGCCCTCATGGCGCAGGTCGATCGAGGTGACCTCGTAGTCGACGATCTTCACGCGCGGCGTGGCCGTCGGCAGCCGGGCCAGGCCGGCCTCGGACGCCACCCAGATCGCCGCCGCCCCGTCGGTCAGGGGCGAGGAATTGCCGGCCGTCAACGTGCCCTGGCCGCTGGTCTTGTCGAAGGCGGGCGAGAGCTTGGCCAGCTTCTCCAGCGTGGAATCCTTGCGCGGGATGGTGTCGCGCTTCACGTCGCCGACCGGGATCACCAGGTCGTCGAAGAAGCCGGCCTCCCAGGCGGCGACCGCGTGCTGGTGGCTCTCGAAGGCGATCTGGTCCTGGTCGGCCCGCGACAGTTTCCAAGCCTTGGCGGTGATCTCGGTGTGCTCGCCCATCGACAGGCCCGTGGTGCGGTTGGCCACCTTGGGGATCCACAACTTCAGGTCCGACGGCTTCAGCCTGGCCAGATGGGCCAGCTTCTGGCCAGGCGTCTTGGCCGCCTGGAAGCCCTTGAGCCAGTCGGAAAAGGCGATGCTGGCCCCCACCTGCACCTTGCTCATGCTCTCGACCCCGCCGACCAGGGCCAGGTCGCGGCCGCGCCCGTCGATCATGCCGGCGGCCTCGATCACCCCGACCATGCTGGTCGAGCAGGCCATGATCGTCGAGAAGGCTGGGATGGTCGGGTCGGCCCCGGCGTCCAGCAGCACCTCGCGGGCGATGTTGCTCCAGGTCAGGTTGGGGATCACCGTGCCCCAGACCGCGAAGTCCGGACGCCCTCCCTGCGCCAGCATGGCTTGCACCACGGGCACGGACAGGGCGATGGCGTCATGGGCCTTCAGCGGCCCGTCGGCCTTGGCGAACGGCGTGCGAAGACCGGCCGCCAGCCAAATGTCGGGTTTGGACGCCATGATCGTGATCCTCGATAAACGCTGGCCCAGATGTCAGCATGCCGAGGCTTGGCCACAAGGTCTTGTCGATTTTCGCTCGGGGACATGCCCTTGCGGCGTGTCCCCGTCGGCGGACGCGGCGCTTGAATTGGAGACACGCCGCAAGGGCGTGTCCCCGCCCGGGCTAGTGGCGCGCGTCGCTGAAGTCCATGTCGCGACGGGCCGAGACGATGGTGACGATGAAGCCGGCCAGCACGTCCAGCAGCACCATGGTCGTCAGCAGGAAGAACACCGACGTCCCGAAGGCCGGGAACAGCAGGAACTCGACCAGGCAGCCGATGAACAGCACCATGGACAGCGAGTGGTTGATGATCGCGATCTTGCGGCTGGTCGTCGATTTCAGCAGCTCGACGAACAGGACCACCAGCGCGGCGGCGATCAGCAGGTCGCCCAGGCTGACGGCCCAGTCGCCCCCCGAGGTCATGTGGATGGTGAACAGCTGCTCGCCCAGGCGATACTGCGCGGCGCTGGCGGCGAAACCGCCGGCGAAGGTCAGGACGATCAGGTTGTAGACCAGCACCGGCAGGGCCAGCAGCGGAAACGCGGCGAACATGTTCTGGCTCTCCCCCGACGGCCGACCAAGAGGTTCAGGCTTAACGGGTTTCACAGATTCCCGGAAGGCGGCGCCGTTCGCAAGGTGGGCGGCGCGGCCCTGCGTCCTTCGAGGCCCGCTGCGCGGGCGCCTCAGGATGAGGAATTCAGTGCAGAGAGATCCTCATCCTGAGGTGCGCGCTCCTGAGCGCGCCTCGAAGGACGCACGCCCTCACGCCTCGTCCACGCCCTGCGGGTTGCGGGCCCGGGTCTGCAGCCACATCACGCCGAGCAGGTCGGACACCGAGGCCTTGAGGCGGCCGAAATTGGTGTATTTCGACACCCCGCTCTCGCGATGGCGGTGGTTCACTGGCTGGAATTCCACCTGATAGCCCTCGCGCAGCATCAGGGCGGGGATGTAGCGGTGGATGTGATCGAAATAGGGCAGGCGCAGGAAGGCCTCGCGGCGGAAGGCCTTGAGGCCGCAGCCGGTGTCGTTGGCGGTGTCCTTCAGCAGGCGCTTGCGCACCCCGTTGCCGAACTTGGAAGCGAAGCGCTTGGCCGAGCTGTCCTGGCGCTTGACCCGCTCGCCGCCCACCAGGGCCAGTTCGGGCGGAGCCGCCTTCAGGGCCCGGGCCAGGCGCGGCGCGTCGGCCGGGTCGTTCTGGCCGTCGCCGTCCAGGGTGATGACGATCGGCGCATGGGCGGCCAGCACGCCGCTGCGCACGGCGCGGCTCTGGCCCGAGTTCTTGCGGTGGCTCAGCACCCGCAGCTGCGGGATCTCGGCCTTCAGGGCCACCAGCAGGGCCTTGGTGTCGTCGCGACTGGCGTCGTCGATGAAGATGATCTCGTGGTTCTCGCCGGCGAAGGCGGCGGCGATCTCGCGCGCCAGGGCGGGGGCCGCCCCGCCCTCGTCGAAAACGGGCACGACGACGGAATAGTCGGGCCCAGGGCCGGCGGAGACGGAAGCGGAGGCGTTCATCGCCCTCTCATAGCGCAAAAATAGCCTAAAAGAAGGATCGTGCTATTCCACCATGATGACGCTTGAATCTCGCCTGGATGACTGGAGCCGCGGCTGGCGCGGCCCGCTGTTCGCCGCCCTGGTGGCCCTGATCGCCGGCCTGCCCGGCCTGTTCGCCATGCCGCCGCTGGACCGCGACGAATCGCGCTTCGCCCAGGCCACCGCCCAGATGCTGGAAACCGACGACCTGGTGGTCATCAAGTTCCAGGACCAGCCGCGCTTCAAGAAGCCGGTCGGCATCCACTGGCTTCAGGCGGCCAGCGTCACCGCCTTCTCGGCCGTCGAGGACCGGGGCGTCTGGGCCTATCGCATCCCCTCGCTGCTGGGGGCCATGCTGGCCGCCGCGGCCTGCGCCTGGGGGGCGTCGGCCCTGCTGGGCCCCAAGACCGGCCTGCTGGCCGGCGGCATGCTGGGCGCGACGATCCTGCTGTCGACCGAGGCCTTCATCGCCAAGACCGACGCGGCCCTGTGCGGCTTCACGACCCTGGCCATGGCCGCCGTGGCGCGGATCTACGCAGCCCACCTGGCCGGCCAGCCGACCGGCACGGGCTTCAACCGCTGGACCAAGCTGGCCTTCTGGGTCGGCTTGGCCATGGGCGTGCTGATCAAGGGGCCGGTCGGGCTGATGGTCGTGGCGCTCAGCGTGGCGGCGCTGTGGATCTGGGACCGCAAGGCCCCGTGGCTCAAGGACCTGGGCTGGGGCTGGGGCCTGACCCTGGCGGCGGCCATTGTCCTGCCTTGGGCGATGATGATCACCGTCGCCACCGACGGGACCTTCTGGTCGACCGCCGTGGGCAGCGACCTGGCCCCCAAGCTGGCCGGCGGCCAGGAAAGCCATGGCGCACCGTTCGGCGCCTACGCCCTGGGCGCATTCCTGCTGGTGTTCCCGGCCACCCTGCTGCTGCCGTCGGGCGTGACCCTGGGCTGGACCGGGCGCCGGGCGGCGGGGGTGCGCTTCGCCCTCTGCTGGCTGGTCCCCACCTGGCTGGTGTTCGAGCTGCTGCCGACCAAGCTGGCCCACTATACCCTGCCCGCCCTGCCGGCCCTGGCCATGCTGATGGCCGCGGCCTTGCGCGCGCCGCTCGGCCGGATCTCGCGCTTGGTCGGCGCGGTTCTCTCGGCCCTGGCCGGCCTGGTCTTCGCGGCCGGCGCGATCTACCTGCAGGTCGAATACGGCGATCCGGGCGACTGGCCCGCCACGATCCTGACCGCCCTGCTGTTCCTGGCCTCGGGCGTGGTCGGCGCCGTGCTGCTGATGCGCGGGACCGCGGCCATCGCCCTGGTCACGGCCGGGGCGCTGGGGATCGCCGCCCACGCCGCCCTGGTCGGGCTGCTGGTCCCGCGGCTGGAGCCGCTGCTGCTGTCGCCGCGCCTGGAAAAGGCGCTGGAGCGGGCCGACCTGGCGCCCCGGGGCGGAGCGCCGGGCCCCGTAGCGGTCACCGGCTATTCCGAGCCCAGCATGATCTTCCTGCTGGGCACCACCACCGAGCTGACCGATCCGGTCGGCGCGGCCAGGGCCGTCGCCCAGGGCCGTCCCGCCGTGGTCGAGGGCCGCCAGGAGAAAGCCTTCCGCGCCGCCCTCGCCGCCCTGGGCCAAGCCGCCCGGCCGGCCGGGGTGGTCGACGGCTTCGACTATTCCGACGGCGACAAGGAGCGCTTGACGCTCTATCGCGGCGCGCCAGTGCGGGCCGACGACGAGGCGGACGGCGAGACCGGCGAACAAACGGCCGAAACCCAAGCGGAGGCCCGCCCATGAGCCGCTTCATCCAGATCGTCGAGGTCGGTCCGCGCGATGGGCTGCAGAACGAGAAACTGTCCCTGCCGGTCGACGAGAAGCTGGATCTGATCCGCCGGCTGGAGGCGGCGGGCGCCCGCCGCATCGAGACCGTCTCGTTCGTCAACCCCAACCGCGTGCCGCAGATGGCCGGGGCCGAGGAGATCCAGGCCGCCCTGGCGCCCGACCTGCGGCATTCGCGGATCGGCCTGGTGCTGAACATGCGCGGCTGGGACCGCTGCGCAGCCGCCGGCTGTGATGAGGCCAACGTGGTTGTCTGCGCCACCGACGGCTTCGGCTTGGCCAACCAGGGCGCCACCGCCGCCCAGCAGGTCGACGCCCTGGCCGCCATCGTCGAGCGCCAGGCGGTGGAGGGCGGCCCGCCGATCACCGCCACGATCTCGGTGGCCTTCGGCTGCCCGTTCGACGGCGAGGTCTCGCAAGACCAGGTCGTGGCCATCGCCCGCGACGCCGCGTCGATGGGCGTGGCCGAGATCGCCATCGCCGACACCATCGGGGTCGCCGATCCGTGGACCGTCCGCCGGCGGATCGAGGCGGTTCGCGCCGCCGCCCCGGACGTCCGCCTGCGGATGCACTTCCACGACACCCGCAACACCGGCCTGGCCAACGCCTATGCCAGCGTCGAGGCCGGGATCGACGTGCTGGACGCCTCGGTCGGCGGCCTGGGCGGCTGCCCGTTCGCCCCGAACGCCACCGGCAACATCGGCACCGAGGACCTGGTCTACATGCTGGAACGGGCCGGCTTCGAGACCGGCTACGACCTGTCGGCCCTGGTCGCCATCGGTCGCCAGATCAGCGAACGCCTGGGCAAGAGCGCTCCGGCGTCGTCCCTGGCCCGGGCGGGCGGGTTTCCGGCGTGAAGGGCAGGCCAAGCCTATCCATGAAGTGCGCTTTGATCGGCGCAAGCCTTCTGCTGTGCGGTCTGTCGGTGGCGAGTTGCGATCGATCCGAAAAGACGAGCCAGGATCCTGACCCGGTGTTCTATGGCACTCTGGTCAGTGTGAACGGACGGGCGGCGGCGACGGATAAGGTAGAGCTCACGCTTTGGCCCAGCTATTTTCGCGTGGCCGCAGCGTGTGGACTGGTCGCAAACTACGCCGATGGCCGTGTGACAGAAGTTCACGAGCCTGCTCCAGCGATGGGGCCATGCGCGGACCAGGATCTCAAAGATCTCCGGGAGGCGGAAGCCGTCATCCTGGACCATCCTCGAATCGAATATCAGGCCGAAAAGACGATGACTCTCAGCGGTCGATCCGGCGGCGTCGCGGTTTTCGATCGCACGGGGTACATGGATTACCATCCTGAGTGACCGCCAGTTGCAGTCTCCGTACCTGTAATCGAGTCGGTTAAATCGGCCGTCCGGTGACCTTCCAGATCAGCGGCCGCGAGACGCTCATCAGCAGGATGGCCGGGGCCAGCAGGACGGCGATCACGTAGCGCTGGATCGTATCGGCCCGCTTGATGAAGTAGCGCGACAGGCCCACGCCCTTGTGGAACTCGACCTTCAGCGGGTGCTCCTGGCTGGTGTGGCCCAGGTGGATCACCTGGGCGGTCGGCTGGAACAGCACCTGGCCGCCGGCCTGGCGCGCCCGCCAGCACAGGTCGATGTCCTCGACGTGCAGGAAGTAGCCTTCGTCGAAGCCGCCCAGCAGTTCGAAGTCCTCGCGGCGCAGGGCGAAGCAGGCGCCGGAGATGGTCGGCATCGGCACGGGCGCCTCGGGCAGCGTCTCGGCCTCGCGGTGGATCTCGAATTTGGCCAGGCTCTTGAACACCGACGTCAGGTGGCCGAAGCTGAGCAGGGTGGTGACCGGCGTGACCTCGCCCCGACGCCCGCCGCGCTGCTCGCTGCCGTCGGTGTTCATCACCCGGGCCCCGACCACGGTGGGGACCGGCTGGTCCTCGAAGGCCGAGACCAGGGCTTCGACACAGTCCTGCTGCAGGTTGGCGTCGGGATTGAGAAAGACGATGTATTCGCCGCGCGCGATCTCGGCCCCCATGTTGGCCCCCCGCGCGAAGCCGACATTGCCGTGCCCCTGCTGCAGGACGACCCGGGCCTCGGTGCGGCCCAGGGCGCGCAGGCGTTCGGCCTCCTCGGGCGGCGAGCCGTTGTCGATGATCACGAACTCGTCGACCAGGGGCTCGGCCAGCACGTGCTCGATGCTTTTGATCAGGGCTTCTCCCGTCTGGTAGACCACCATGACCACGGAGACGCGCGGCCGGACCGGCCGCGCGCCCGTGACGAAGGTCGAATGCGAGGGAAGAATACTGTTCATCAGGCCTGCACTTACGCCTCGGGCCGCGACGCGGCGCGATTACGGGCCAGGTCCGGCGGGGTCGCTTCCTCGGTCAGGACGCGCCCGGCGTCCTCCAGCGACAGAACCTTCTGCCCTTCGCCGCCCAGCCGACGCAGGGCGACCTCTCCGTTCTCGGCTTCCTTACGCCCGACCACCGCGATCACCGGCACTTTCGCGAGACTGTGCTCGCGAATCTTGTAGTTGATCTTTTCATTCCTGAAATCGACCTCTGCGCGAATGCCCAGCGAAGTCAACCGATCGGCCACGCGCTGGGCGTAGTCGTCGGCGTCCGACGTGATCGTGGCCACCACGACCTGCACCGGCGCCAGCCACAGCGGCAGGGCGCCGGCGTAGTTCTCCAGCAGGATGCCGATGAAGCGCTCGAACGAGCCCAGGATCGCCCGGTGCAGCATCACGGGCCGGTGCTTGGCGCCGTCCTCGCCGATATATTCGGCGCCCAGCCGCTCGGGCAGGACATAGTCCAGCTGCAGCGTGCCGCAGGTCCACTCGCGGCCAATGGCGTCCTGGACGATGAAGTCCAGCTTCGGCGCGTAGAAGGCGCCGTCGCCCTCGGCGATCACCGGCTCGACGCCCGCCAGCCGCGCGGCCTCGGCCAGCATGCCTTCGGCCCTGTCCCAGAACTCGTCGGAGCCGGCGCGCAGCTCCGGGCGCGTGGCCAGGGCGATGTACTTGGTCGTCATGCCCAGGTCGCCGTGGATCATCCGCGTCAGGCGGATGAAGCGCTCGGTCTCCTCGACGATCTGGTCCTCGCGGCAGAAGATGTGGGCGTCGTCCTGGGTGAAGGCCCGCACCCGCATCAGGCCGTGCAGGGCGCCGGACGGTTCGTAGCGATGGCAGGACCCGAACTCGGCCATGCGCATGGGCAGCTCGCGATAGGACCGCTGACCCACGTTCCAGATCTGCACGTGACCGGGGCAGTTCATGGGCTTGAGGGACAGGATCTCGCCTTCCACCGTCTCGCAGACGAACATGTTGGCGCGATACTTGTCCCAGTGGCCCGACTTCTCCCAGAAGGCCTTGTCCAGGACCTGAGGCGTCTTGACCTCGATATAGCCGGCGCGATCCAGCTGGCGGCGCATGTAGGCCTCCAGCGTCTGCCACAGCTTCCAGCCCTTGGGGTGCCAGAAGACCATGCCCCGGCCTTCTTCCTGCATGTGGAAAAGGCCCAGAGACTTGCCCAGCTTGCGGTGGTCACGCTTCTCGGCTTCCTCGATGCGCGTCAGATAGGCTTCCAGGTCGGCCTCGCTGGCCCACGCCGTGCCGTAGATCCGCTGCAGCTGGGCGTTGTTCTGGTCGCCGCGCCAGTAGGCGCCGGCCAGCTTGGTCAGCTTGAAGGCCTTGCCCACGTGCTTGGTCGACGGCAGGTGCGGACCGCGGCACAGGTCCTTCCACTTGCCCTGGTGATAGACCGTGATCGTGTCGCTGGCCGGCAGGTCGCGGATGATCTGGGCCTTGTAGGCCTCGCCCATCGCTTCGAAGTCGGCGATGGCGGCGTCGCGGTCGACTTCCTCGCGCGTGATCTTCTCGTCGCGGTCGACGATCTCGCGCATGCGCTTTTCGATCACGGCCAGGTCGTCCAGGCTGAACGGCTCGTCGCGCGCGAAGTCGTAGTAGAAGCCGTCCTCGACGTTCGGGCCGATCGTCACCTGCGTGCCGGGGAACAGCTCCTGCACGGCCTCGGCCAGCACGTGGGCCGTATCGTGGCGGATGGTGTCGAGCGCCTCGGGAGCCTCGCGGGTGATGATCTCGAACTTGCCGCCGCCGCCCAGCAGGTCGGGCGTCAGCGGACGGTCCAGGTCCAGCAGCTGGCCGTCCAGCTTGATCAGCAGGGCCTTCTTCTCCAGCGACTTGGAGATCGAGGCGGCCACGTCGCGGCCGCTTGCCCCGTCAGGGTACTGGCGGGCCGAGCCGTCGGGGAAAATCAGGTCGATCATTCTTCACATTTCCACTTACGCGGCCCGCGGGGCGGAGGCGGCGGGTCATATCCCGAGCCGCCGAACGGATTGCATCGGCAGATCCGTCCCACCGCGAGCCAGGACCCCTTCAGGGGTCCGTGATCCTTGAGCGCCTGGGCCGCGTATTCCGAGCAGGTCGGCAGATAGCGGCACTGACGCCCGATGAAGGGCGAGAGCGTCGTCTTGTAGGCCCGCAGGCCCAGGTCGACGGTGCGTTCGTAGAGTGTCATGCCGGCGCTTTCGCGAACGGAGTCGGGACCTTATCGACTAGCGAAAAGTCGCGATCAAGCGGCGCCGGCGCGGCTAGTTCGGGTTTGGGTGTCGCCTGTGGCCATACGGACAGCCTCGACCGTGGCCTCGAACGCCAAAAGCGTCGAGGCGTGACGGGCGGGATAGTCCTTGACCGGCTGCAGCACGGCGAGCTCCGCAAATCGGCCCTCGGGAGGCGGGCCGCCTGACTTCAGCATAGCGCGCAAGGCGTCGCGGGCCAACTCGATCTCGGAAAGCTCGGCCCCGACCACCTGGGCGCCGAGGATGGCGGCCGAAGCCTGGCCCAGGGCGCAGGCGGCCACGTCCTGGGCGAAGTCGGCGACCTTGCCGTCACGGACCGTCACGTCGACCACGATCCGGCTGCCGCACAGCTTGGCGGTCTTCTCGGCGCTGGCGTCCGGCGCGGCCAGCCGTCCGGCCCGGGGCATGTTGGCCACCAGACCCAGGATGCGGGCCGAATAGAGGTCGTCGATCATGCCGCTTATGTGGGGGTGTTCTGGCGCTGCGACCAGAGGAGCTCGGCCCGCGCCTTCACCGCCTCGCCCATCCGGGTGAAGGCGGCCCTCAGGCGACGGCGTTCGTCGCGGCTGACGAAGCGGACCAGCGGGCCCATGAACAGCTCGCCGTTCGAGAAGGTGGAGCCGATGTCGCTCATCTTCTCGATCTCCAGGTAACGGATCGCGGTCACGAAGCCCTTCAGCCGCTTGGTGCGCCAATGCAGTTGCTCATAGGGCACCCAGTCCTGGACCACGGCCTCGGCGGGCTGGGCCGGCGCGTCGCCGACCACCAGGTCGAAGCGCAGCGGCGTGCCGATGCGCATCTCGCCCTCCATGCGCGGGTGGACCGGGTTCCAGTCCTTCCAGGCGGCGAAGTCGGAGATCACTTCCCAGACGATCTCGGCGGGGGCCAGCACCCCGGTGCGGTATTCTACGGCGCGTTGCATGGGTGTCCGTCCAGCAGCTTTCAAAACCCCGCTTATCCCGGCGAACGCCGGGACCCAAATGGAATGGCTGTGCGGCGGACGCCAGGAGCGCCGCGCCCATCCAGTCATCCGCCCTCGCTCGAGGATCTGGGTCCCGGCCTTCGCCGGGATGAGCGGATTATGGATGTAATTTAGTTCGGCGCCAGTCCCAAAGCGCCTAGTCCTTCATCCGCCAGGTCGCGCCGGCCGGGCCGTCCATGACCACCACGCCCAGGCCGTCCAGCTCGGCGCGGATGGCGTCGGCGGCGGTCCAGTCCTTGGCGGTGCGAGCCTCGACCCGGCGCTTGAGCAGGTCCTCGACCTTGGCCTTCAGGTCGTCGTCGGCGTCGCCCTCGAACCAGGCGTCCGGGTCGGCCTGCAGGAAGCCCAGCACGCCGGCCGAAGCCAGCAGCCGTCCCTTGTTGGCCGCGATCGCCGGCTCGTCGCCCGCCGTCACCGCCCGCTCGATGGCGCTGGACAGCTCGAAGAAGCCCGACACGGCCAACGGCGTGTTGAGATCGTCCGACAGGGCGGCCAGCACCTCGTCCGACGGCTCGGACTCGCCGGCTTCGACGGTCTTGGCGCGGCGCAGGGCGCCGTACAAGCGGTCCAGCGCCTTCTTGCTCTGCTCGACCAGCTCCGGCGTCCAGTCCAGCGGCTGGCGGTAGTGACCCGACAGCAGCGCCCAGCGGATCACCTCGCCCGGCGTGGTCTTCAGCAGCTCGTGCGGAATGATCACGTTGCCCAGGCTTTTCGACATCTTCTCCCCCGACATGTCGAGGAAGCCGTTGTGCAGCCAGTAGTTGGCCAGGACCGGCTGGTCGTGGGCGCAGCGGCTCTGGGCCAGCTCGTTCTCGTGGTGCGGGAAGGTCAGGTCGATGCCGCCGCCGTGGATGTCGATGGTCCGGCCCAGCGCCTTGTCGATCATGGCCGAGCACTCGATGTGCCAGCCCGGACGGCCCGCGCCCCAGCGGCTGTCCCACTCGGGCTCGTTCTCCTTGGACGGCTTCCACAGCACGAAGTCGGCCGGATGGCGCTTGTACGGCGCGACCTCGACCCGCGCCCCGGCGATCATGTCGTCCAGGTCGCGGCCCGACAGCTGGCCGTAGTCGGCGAAGGCCTGGGTGTCGAACAGCACGTGGCCCTCGGCGGCGTAGGCCGAGCCGTTGTCGACCAGCTGGCCGATCATCTCGACGATCGGGCCCATGTGCTCGGTGGCCTTGGGCTCCAGGGTCGGGCGCAGGGCCAGCAGGGCGTCGGCGTCCTGGTGGTAGGCGGCCAGGTAGCGTTCGGTGATCACCTTGATCGCCACGCCCTCGGCCGTGGCCTTGGCGTTGATCTTGTCGTCCACGTCGGTGACGTTGCGGGCATACACCACCGCATCCTCGCCATAGACGTGGCGCAGCAGGCGGAACAGCACGTCGAACACCACGACGGGGCGGAAATTGCCGATATGGGCGTGGTTGTAGACCGTCGGCCCGCAGACATACATCGTCACCCGGCTCGGATCGGCGGGGGCGAAGTCGCGCTTCTCGCGCGCCATGGTGTCGTACAGCTTGATGGTCATGGGAACGGGGCGGCCTGACGTCGCGGGAGTGTTGCGGGGATACGGATTGGCCCCATATAACGGGAGCACGCGCGCACGACCATGGTTGAAATGGCTCAAGGCGCGCGACGGGTGGCACGCGTAATTCCAGGGCGAAAGGCGTCCTGGCGCAACTCAGCCCGTGGAAAGACCCTTCCCGCACATGGACGCCCTGACCCGCGAGCGAACCCTGATCGGCCTCGGCAGCGATACCGGTCTTGATCTTGAACCCGCCCAGCGCCCCACCCGAGACGAGGCCATGGCCGCCGTCCGGACCCTGCTGGCCTGGGCCGGCGACAACCCCGACCGCGAAGGCCTGCTCGACACGCCCCAGCGCGTGGTCGACGCCTATGGCGAATGGTTCGCCGGCTATGGCGGCGACCCGGCCGTTGAGCTGTCGCGCACCTTCGAGGACGTGCAGGGCTATGACGACATGGTCATGCTGCGCGGCATCGACGTGCAGAGCCACTGCGAGCACCACATGGCGCCGTTCCTGGGCAAGGCCTGGGTGGCCTACATGCCGACCGGCAAGGTCGTGGGCCTGTCGAAGCTGGCGCGGCTGGTCGAGATCTTCGCCAAGCGTCTCCAGACCCAGGAGACCATGACCATGCAGATCGCCGACTCGATCGAGGACCACCTCAGCGCCGCCGGCGTCGCCGTGCTGATCGACGCCGAGCACCAGTGCATGTCGACGCGCGGCGTGCGCCACCACGACGTCTCGACCATCACCACCCAGTTCCGCGGCGTGTTCAAGACCGACAAGATCCTGCAGCAGCGCTTCATGGACCTGGCGGCGCGGAGGTAGTACGCCCTCGGCCAGGGACGCGCCCTCGCGGCGTGTCCCTTGAAGCCCAGCCACGACTTGGGGACACGCCGCAAGGGCGCGTCCCCGACCGGGAGCCGGAGAGCGCCTGAGATGTTGAAGACGTGTCTGGCGGCCCTGGCCGTCGCGATGACGGCGAGCGTGACCATGGCTGAGACCCCCACCAAGGCTCCCTGGGATACCGACATCCTTCCCCCGCCGCTCGCCTGGCATGGGGCCAGCGAAAAGCTGGTCGCCAAGCCGTCCGATCCCTGGATCACGCCGTCCGAGCGGACCCGCCTGACCGCCTCGCCCGACTACGCCGAGACCCGCGCCTGGCTGGAAAAGCTGGACGCCGCCTCGCCGCTGGTCCGCATGGAGACCTTCGGCCGGTCGCCGGAGGGCCGCGACCTGCTGGTGGTCTACGCCTCCAAGGACGGCGCCAAGTTCGATCCCAAGAAGCCGGTGCTGTTGGTCCAGGCCGGCATCCACCCCGGCGAGATCGACGGCAAGGACGCCGGCATGATGCTGCTTCGGGACATCGCCTTCCACGGCAAGGACACCCTGCTGGACGGCGTGAACCTGGTCTTCGTGCCGATCCTCAGCGTCGACGGCCACGAACGCGCGTCGCCCTACAGCCGCCCCAACCAGCGCGGCCCGGCGGTCCAGGGCTGGCGGCACACGGCCCAGAACCTCAACCTGAACCGCGACTACGGCAAGCTCGACGCGCCCGAGATGCGGGCGATGATCGGCCTGATCAACACGGTCCGGCCCGACCTCTACATGGACATCCACGTCACCGACGGCGAGGACTACCAGTACGACATCACCTATGGCTGGGCCGGCTATCTGGGCGACTTCGCGCGGTCCAAGGCCACCAGCGCGTGGCTGGACAACACCTTCCTGCCAGCCACCGAAGCCGGGCTGAAGGCGGCGGGACACATCCCCGGCCAACTGGTCTTCGCCCTGGACGACCGCGATCCCAAGAAGGGCCTGGGCGCTTCGCCGGCCTCGCTGCGCTATTCCAACGGCTATGGCGACACGGCCCGGATCGCCACGGTGCTGGTCGAGAACCATTCGCTCAAGCCGTATCGGCAGCGGGTGCTTGGGACCTATGTCCTGCTGGAGGAGACGCTGAAGGTCCTGGCCAGGGACGGCGCCGCCCTGCGGGCCGCCGAGGACGTCGACCGCGCCCGGCGGCCGGCCGTGGTCGAGGCCAATTTCGGGACCAGCTTCGGCGGCGGGGGCGACAAGCCCCTGCGCACGGTGAGCTTTCTGGGCGTGCGGTACGAGACCTACGACTCCCCGGCCTCGGGTCGCAAGGAGATCCGCTGGCTTGGCAAGCCCGATCCCCAGCCGTGGTCGCTACCGCTCTACGCCGCCGAGCCGTCGCTGAAACTGACCCCGCCCAAGGCCTACTGGGTCTCCTCGGCCAAGCCCGACGTGATCGAGCGCCTGCGCCTCCACGGCGTAGCGATGGAGACCCTGGCGGCGCCCAGAGCGGTGTCGGTCGACATGATCCGCTTCACCGCCCCCAAGCTCGCGGCCCGCGCCAGCGAGGGCCATGTCGAGATCGCCGCCGGCCCGGTCACCCACGAGACCCGCACGGTGACCTTCCCCGCCGGCTCGGTGCGCGTCCCGACCGACCAGCCGCTGGGCGAACTGGCGACCCTGCTGCTGGAGCCGGAAAGCGACGAGAGCTTCTTCGCCTGGGGCATGTTCCCCGAGGTGCTGCAGCGCGTCGAATATATCGAGGGCTACGCCATCGCCCCGCTGGCCGAGAAGATGCTGGCCGCCGATCCCAGGCTGAAGGCGCAGTTCGAGGCCAGGCTGGCCGCCGACCCGAAGTTCGCCGCCGATCCCGACGCCCGCCTGGCCTGGTTCTACCAGCGCACGCCTTATTACGACGACCGCTACCGGCTCTATCCGGTGGGTCGGGAGCTTTAGAAACCCCGAAAAACCCGCTCATCCCGGCGAACGCCGGGACCCAGATCCGATGGCGGTGTGGCGGGCTGGATAGGCTCAGCACCCTTGGCGTCAGCCTCAAAGCCATTCCATCTGGGTCCCGGCGTTCGCCGGGATGAGCGGAGGGTGGGGTTTAGTCGCCTGCCCGACGATCGGCCTTGCCAGCCCCGTCGAACGCGGGGCCTTATGCCGGCCAGTTCGACTTCGAGTTTCGCGAGTGACGACCGATGGACACCCTCGCTTCCGGACACGCCGCCGCCCTGTGGGTCGGGCTGCACGTCCTGCTTCTGCTGACCCTGTCGCTGCTGGTCGTGCGGCTGCGGCAGAAGCACAAGGTGGCCCTGGGCGACGAGGGCATTCCGGAGCTGGCCCGGGCCATCCGCGCCTTCGGCAACGCCAGCGAGTACGTCCCCGTCGGCCTGGCGGCGATCATCGTCCTGGCCCTGGTCGGCGCCCCGCCCCTGGCCATCCACGTGGTGGGTCTGGTCCTGTTCGCCGGCCGGCTGATCCACGCCGTGGGCCTGTCCAACAGCGGCGGCGCCTCGATCCCGCGCGCCATCGGCATGATCTGCACCTGGGTGGCCTACATCTTCGGCGCGGTGGCCCTGCTGTTCTACGCGATCGGCTGAACGGTCCCTTCCGAAGCCGGAGCGCTTGCCCCCGCCCCGCGCCCTCGTCCATAAGACCGCATGGACGAAAACCTGTTGCATGACGTGCTCGCCGCCGCGCGAACCGCGGGCGCCGACGCCGCCGAAGCCGTGTTCGCGCAGCGCCAATCCCTCTCCGTCAGCGTCCGCCTGGGCGAACTGGAGGAGGTCGAGCGCGAGGAGTCCCGCGACGTCGGCCTTAGGGTGTTCGTCGGCCAGCGCAGCGCCACGGTGTCCGGCTCGGACATCTCGGCCGAGGGCCGCGCCAAGCTGATCGACCGGGCCGTGGCCATGGCCCGCCTGGCGCCGGAGGACCCCTACGCCGCCCTGGCCCCGGCCGAGCGCCTGGCCCGCGGCCCGTTCCGCGACCTGGACCTCTACGACCCGACCGAACCCTCGGCCGAGACCCTGGAGGCCCAGGCCCGCGAGGCCGAGGCCGCGGCCCGCGGCGTGGAGGGCGTGACCAATTCCGACGGCGGCTCGTCGTCGTGGAGCGCCTCGACCTGGCGGCTCGTGACGAGCGAAGGCTTTTCCGGCCTGCACCAGGCCAGCGGCTTCGGCGTCTCGGCCTCGGCCATCGCCGGCGAGGGCGCGGGCATGGAGCGCGGCGGCGAGGGCCGCTCGACCCGCCACGCCGCCGACCTTCCCAGCCCCCACAGCATCGGCGCCAAGGCCGGCGAGCTGGCCGTCGCCAAGCTGAACCCGCGCAAGCTGGACTCCACCACCGCCCCGGTGATCTTCGAGAACCGCCTGGCCATGTCGCTGCTAAGCCCGCTGATCGGCGCGATCTCGGGCCCGTCGATCGCCCGCGGGACCTCGTTCCTGAAGGACAGGCTGGGCCAGCAGATCTTCGCCAAGGGCGTGACCCTGCTCGACGATCCCTTCCGCCCGCGCGGCCTGGGCTCGGCCCCGTTCGACGACGAGGGCGTGGCCTGCGAGGCCCGCGCCCTGATCGACGACGGCGTGCTGACCACCTGGCTGATGAACGTCAGTTCGGCCAAGCAGCTGGGCCTGGAAAGCACCGGCCACGCCTCGCGCGGCCTGGCCGGCCCGTCCGGCGTCTCGACCCATAACCTGACCCTGCAGCCGGGCGACCGCGACCTGGCCGGCCTGATGGCCGACGCCGGAACGGGCCTGCTGGTCACCTCGATGTTCGGCCCCTCGCTGAACGGCAACACCGGCGACTGGTCGGTGGGCTGCTCGGGCTTCTGGTTCGAGAACGGCGTCTCGACCGGCCCGGTCACCGAGATCACCGTGGCCGGCAACCTGATCGACATCTACGCCCGCCTGGTCCCCGGCTCGGACCTGGAGCTCCGCGGGGCCAGCAACAGCCCGTCCCTGCTGGTCGACGCCCTGGCGATCGCCGGAAAATGACCGACCTGGACCTGATCCTGACGGCGGCGCGCGAGGCCGGGGCCCTGGCGCTCTCGGCCCGCGGAGAGGGCCTGAAGATCTGGTCCAAGGACGGCGGCTCGCCGGTCACCGACGCCGACCTGGCCGTCGACGCCCTGCTGAAGGACCGCCTGGGCGCGGCCCGGCCCGGCTATGGCTGGCTGTCGGAGGAGACGGCCGACGATCCGGCCCGCCTGGCCACGCCGCGCCAGTTCGTCGTCGACCCGATCGACGGCACCGTGGCCTTCATCAAGGGCAAGCCCTGGTTCGCCGTGTCGATCGCCGTGGTCGAGAACGGTCGTCCGGTCGCCGGCGTCGTCCACGCCCCGGCCCTGGACGAGACCTACACGGCCGTCGCGGGCGGCGGCGCGACCCTGAACGGGACGGCGGTCAGCCCCAGCGACACCGACGACCTCGAGGACGCCGCCATGCTGGGCGACGCCAAGATGTTCGCCCATCCGGTCTGGGCCGAGCCGTGGCCGCCGATGCGGGTGGAGAGCCGCAACTCGATCGCCTACCGCCTGTGCCTGGTGGCCGCCGGGGCCTTCGACGCGGCGGTCGCCCTGTCGCCCAAGAACGAATGGGACCTGGCGGCCGCCGACCTGATCTGCGCCGAGGCCGGCGCCGTCCTGACCGACCACAAGGGCTCCGCCTTCGCCTACAACCGGGCAAATCCACTGCTTCCGAGCGTGGTTTGCGCCAATCGCGCGCTTCACCCGTTGATCCTGTCACGCGTCGGGCATATCGACCTGCCGCAACGATAACTTCCGCGCAGGAAATTCCACGCCATGAGCGACAAGCAGCTTCTTCACCTCGTGATCGGCGGTGAACTGAAGAACGTTTCCGATATCGAGTTCCGCGACCTGTCGAAGGTCGAGTTCGTCGGCGCCTACGCCAGCTACGCCGACGCCCACAAGGCCTGGAAGGCCAAGGCCCAGGCCACGGTCGACAACGCCCACGCGCGGTACTTCATCATCCACGCCCACAAGCTGCTGGATCCGAGCGTGGATTGATCCAGACCCTCCCCCTGTGGGGGAGGCGGCCGAAGGCCAGTGGGGGGAGTCTTTGGATCGTCGATCCAGATGGTGGTCGAGGCCGCATCACTCCCCCCACCGTCGGCTTCGCCGACACCTCCCCCACGGGGGGAGGACCTGAAAATCACTCCCGCCGCAGCAATCCCTCGGTCACGATCCCGCCGATCATCCCGGCCCGGAAGTCGGCCTTGATCTTCACGGGGTCGTAGTCGGGGCTCTCCACCCATTGGGTGAAGGTCAGGCCCTTGGGGGCGGCGTCGGCCAGGTAGCGTTCGAAGGTGTAGTCCAGCACGCCGGTCTTGCCCTGCTTGATGTGCAGGTACTTGAACGACAGCTGCTCCATCGCCGCCTCGATCGGCAGGCCCAGGCGGTAGTGGACGTAGAGCACGCTCATGATCCCCGCCCGGTCCGCGCCCGACTTGCAGTGCATCAGGGCCGGGTATTCGATGGTCTCGAACAGGTCGCGCGCGCCCAGCACCCGCTCCTTGATCGGGACCTCGCGCGAGGTGATCACGAAGTCGACCATCTTCAGGCCCAGCTTGTCGCAGGCGTATTTCTCCAGGGCGTAGAAGCTGCCGTCGAACCCGCCGCGCAGGTTGATGACGGTCTTGATGCCCTGCTTCTTCCAGGCGGCCAGCTGGTGCGGCCAGGGCTGGTTGGTGCGCACCAGCTCGGGGCTGATCCAGTGGTCGTTCTTGAAGCCCAGGCGCAGATAGGCGTGGTCGTTCCACAGGTACGAGAGGTAGGTGCGAAAGCGTCCCCAGCGGGTGGTGGTGTCGTAGCCGGGCAAGCGGGCGATCCTTCGTGAACGAGGCCTAATTAGGCGCCACAGCCCTGTAATGCAAAAGCCACAGCGCCGCACCCCCGCCGCAATGACAGGCCATGGCTGAGCTTGACAGCCCCGCCCCGACGTCCGACCCCTGCCGCCATGACCGATCCCGCCGCGCCACAAGCCCCCAACCGCGTCCTCGCCGCGCGGATCTGGAGCGAGTATCTTCGGCCGCGTCGCAACCGGTTGGTGCTGGCGATGCTCAGCGCCGCGATCATCGCCGGGCTGAGCGCCGCCCTGGTCGAGGTCCTCAAGCCGGCCGTCGATCAGCTGATCACCCATCCCCAGCCCGGCGCCCTGGTGCGCATTCCGCTGCTGATCGCCGCGATCGCCATCGCCCGCGGCCTGTTCCAAGTCCTGCAGACGACCTCGATCAACCGCATCGGCAACGGCGTGGTCGGCGACATGCAGGTGCGGCTGTTCGGCAAGCTGGTGCGCTCGGACCTGGCCCGCCTGCGCGGCGCCCATTCGGGCTCGTACGTCTCGTCGATGCTCTACGACGCCACCCTGATCCGCGAGGCGGCGACCAGCGGCCTGGTCAACTACACCCGCGAATTCCTGACCGTGATCGGGGCGCTGGTGGTGATGTTCCGGCTGGACTGGATGCTGGCGGCCGGCGTGCTGGTCATCGCTCCCGTCGCCAGCCTGTTCATCCGGCGGTTCTCGAAGAAGACCACCAAGGCCGCCAAGGGCGCCATGGGCGAGACCTCGAACCTGTCGACCGCGATCATGGAGAGCCTGGACGGCGTCAAGATCGTCAAGATGGAGAACCGCGAGGCCTATGAAGAAGGCCGCGTGGCCGAGGTGATCGATCGCCGCCAGCGCCACCTGATCAAGGGCTCCAACGCCAAGGCCATGGCCGCGCCGGCCACCGAGACCTTCGGTGCCCTAGTGACCGCCTGCGTCTTCGCCTATGCCGGCTGGCGGGCGGGCACGGGCGGCATGACCGCCGGGGCGTTCACGGCCTTCCTGGGCGCGCTGGCCATGGCCCTGCAGTCGCTGCGCCAGGTCGCCAACCTGCAGACGGTGTTCAGCGAGGGCTTCATCGCCGCCCGCCGGCTGTTCCAGCAGCTGGACGTCGAGCCGGCCATCGTCGATCCCGCCGACGCCAAGGTCCTGCCGCCCGGTGAGGCGACCATCGTCTTCGACAACGTCAGCTTCGCCTATGGCGACAACGCCCCGGCCCTGCACGAGGTCTCGCTCCAGGCCCGGCGCGGCGAGACGGTCGCCCTGGTCGGTCCGTCCGGCGGCGGCAAGAGTTCGCTGCTGAACCTGATCCCGCGCTTCTACGACGTCACCGCGGGGGCGGTGACCATCGACGGCCACGACGTGCGCGGCGTGACCCTGGCCTCCCTGCGCGACCGCATCGCCCTGGTCACCCAGGAGCCGTTCCTGTTCGACGACACCATCCGCGCCAACATCGCCTATGCCCGGCCCGGCGCCGCCGAGAATGAGATCGAGGCCGCGGCCCGCCAGGCGGCGGCCCACGACTTCATCTCGGACCTGCCGCTGGGCTACGACACCCTGGTCGGCGAGGCCGGCGCGCGGCTGTCGGGCGGCCAGCGCCAGCGCATCGCCATCGCCCGCGCCTTCCTGAAGGACGCCCCGATCCTGCTGCTGGACGAGGCGACCAGCGCGCTGGACACCGAGAGCGAGGCCCAGGTCCAGGCGGCGCTGGAGCGGCTGATGGCCGGCCGCACCACCATCGTCATCGCCCACCGCCTGTCGACCGTGAAGGACGCCGACCGCATCTATGTGATCGACCGCGGCCGGGTGGTCGAGACCGGCACCCACGCGGCCCTGGTGCGCCACAAGGGCCTCTACGCCCGCCTGGCCAAGGCCCAGGACCTGGACCACCTGCCCGCGACCTCCCCGGAGGTCGGCGCATGAGGCCGCTGCGCTGGCCGCTGGTGATCCAGATCGTCTCGTCGATCTTCGCCGGCTATTCCAGGCTGGTGTTCCGCACCTTGCGCCTGACCCGCGAGGGCCAGGAGCACGCCGAGGCGGTCTGGGCCGAGGGCCGCGAGACCGGGGTCGGGGCGATTCTGTGCTTCTGGCACGCGCGCATCCCGATGTCGCCGCTGACCTGGCCGCAGGATCCCGGCCGCCAGGACATGCGGGCCCTGATCTCGCGCTCGGCCGACGGCGAGTTCATCGCCCAGACCGTCGAGAAGCTGGGCTTCCCGGCGATCCGCGGCTCGTCGACCAAGAAGACCGACCCGGCCAAGAACAAGCATGGCGAGCAGGCCTTCCGCGACATGATCAAGTGGGTCAAGGACGGCGGCGGGATCGCCATCACCCCCGACGGCCCGCGCGGCCCGGCCGAGCGCATGGAGAAGGGCACCCCCTCCCTGGCCCGGGTGACCGGCGCCCCGGTGATCTTCGTCGGCCTGGCCGCCAAGCCCTGCATCCGCCTGGGCTCGTGGGACCGCACCGTCATCCCCCTGCCGTTCGCCAAGGCGGCGATGGTCTGGAGCGCGCCGACGATGGCCGGACGCGGGGATGATCCGGACGCGCTGGTCGAAGACTGGGCGGCCCAGCTGTCGGCGGTGACCCGGCGGGCGGAGGCGCTGGTGGGTGCGGAGCCGGACGGGGTTTGAGTTCGGGGACACGCCCTTGCGGCGTGTCCCCACCGGGATCGGTGCGTCGGAAGGGGACACGCCGCAAGGGCGTGTCCCCGACCTGGGTTGAAAGGCCTCCCCCTTGGTGGGATGTAGACCCATGCCGCACGATCACCACGACCACGATCACCACGATCATGGCCCCGGCCATGCGCACGGCCACGACCACGGCCATCACCACCACGGCCCCGGCGGCCACAGCCATGCGCCCAAGGACTTCGGCCGGGCCTTCGCGGTCGGCACCACGCTGAACATCGGCTTCGTGGTCGCCGAGACCATCGCCGGCCTGATGACCCACTCGCTGGCCCTGCTGGCCGACGCCGGCCACAACCTGTCCGACGTGCTGGGCCTGTTCATGGCCTGGGGCGCGGTGGTGCTGGCCAGGAAGGCCCCGGCCGGGCGGCGCACCTACGGCCTGCGCAAGGGCACGATCCTGGCTTCGCTGACCAACGCCGTGGTGCTGCTGGTGGCGGTCGGGGCCATCGCCTGGGAGGCCGTGCGCCGCTTCGCCGACCCGCAGCCGATTGAGACCGGTCCGGTGATGATCGTCGCGGCCATCGGCATCGCCATCAACACCGCCACGGCCCTGATGTTCATGCGCGGCTCCAAGGACGACCTGAACATCCGCGGCGCCTTCCTGCACATGGCCGCCGACGCCGCCATCTCGGCCGGCGTGGTGGTGGCCGCCGCCGCCATGTGGGCCACCGGCTGGCTGTGGCTGGACCCGGTCGTCAGCCTGGGCATCGTGGCGGTGATCGTGCTGGGCACCTGGGGCCTGCTGCGCGACAGCCTGGACCTGGCCCTGGACGCCGCCCCGCGCGGCATCGACCCCAAGGCGGTCCGGGCCTGGCTGGCCGAGCGCCCCGGCGTGACCGAGGTCCACGACCTGCACATCTGGGCGATGAGCACCACGGAAACGGCCATGACCGCCCACCTGGTCCGCCCCGAGAACCCCGACAACGACCAGTTCCTGCACGAGATCTGCGGCCAGATGTCCAGCCGCTTCAAGATCGGCCACGTCACCATCCAGGTCGAGAGCGGCGGCGTGGCCACCTGCCACCTGGCCGGCGCGGACGCGGTGTGAGCCTTCCCCTGTCCCTGGCGCTCTATAGGGCGGCGACCACCGTCCTGGAGCCGTTCGCGCCCCTGCTGCTGAGCCGCCGGGCCCAGGCCGGCAAGGAGGACCGCGCCCGGCTGCACGAGCGGCTGGGCCGGCCCAGGATCCCGCGCCCGCCAATGGGCCCCTCTGGGCGGCTGGTCTGGCTGCACGGGGCCAGCGTCGGCGAGAGCCTGTCGATCCTGCCCCTGGTCGAGCGGCTGCGGGCCGAGCGTCCGGACGTCGCGGTGCTGGTCAGCTCCGGCACCGTCACCTCGGCGGACCTGCTGGCTCGGCGCCTGCCGGCCGGGGCGGTCCACCAGTTCCTGCCGGTCGACACCCCGGGCGGCGCGCGGCGGTTCCTCGACCACTGGCGGCCCGACCTGGCGGTGTTCGTCGAGAGCGAGCTGTGGCCCAACCTGCTGCTGACCGCCAAGGCGCGCGGGGTGAGGCTGGCCCTGGTCTCGGCCAAGCTGTCGGACAAGAGCTACGCCGGCTGGCGGGCCCGGCCGTTCGCGGCCTTCGAGCTGTTCAGCGGCTTCGACCTGATCCTGGCCCAGGACGGCCGCGCCGCCGAGCGCCTGTCCAGCCTGGGCGGGACCGTGGCCGGCGAGGCCGACCTGAAGTTCGGCGCGGCGCCGCTGCCAGTCGACGCGGCGGCCCTGGCCAGCCTGCGCGTGCGGCTCAGCGACCGGCCGCTGCTGCTGGCCGCCAGCACCCATCCGGGCGAGGACGAGCGGGTGCTGGCGGCCTGGCGCGCCCTGCCCGCCCACAGCGACTATGACCGTCCGCGCCTGGTGATCGTCCCCCGCCATCCTGAACGCGGCCCCGCCATCGCGGACATGGCCCTGGCCGCGGGCGCCACGACCTGCCTGCGCAGTCGCGAACCCGACGACTCCGCCGAGGTCATCGTCGCCGACACCCTGGGCGAGCTGGGCCTGTGGTACCGGCTGGCCGACCTGGCCCTGGTGGCCGGCAGCCTGGTGGAGGGGATCGGCGGCCACAATCCGCTGGAGCCGGCGCGGCTGGACTGTCCGATCGTCTCCGGCCCGCATGTCGAGAACTGGCTGACCGCCTATGCCGACCTGCGCGACGCCGACGGCGTGACCTTCGCCGACGCCTCGGTGCTGGGCGCGCGGCTGGCCGAGCTGCTGGCCCGGCCAGAGGTCCTGAAGCGGCAGGCGACGAACGCCCGGGCGTTCGTCGCCCGGCGCGACGCCGAGGCGCGGGCGGGGCTGGACCGCATCCTCGCCCTGCTCGACGCGGAGGCGCGGGCATGAAGCTGGCCACCCCGCGCTGGTGGTACCGTCGCGACGGCGCCCCCAGCCCGCTGACCCGCGCCCTGCTGACCCCGCTGTCGTGGCTCTGGGCCGCCCAGACCGCCCGGCGGATCGCCCGCACCCAGCCGCGCGGCGCCGACTGCGCGGTGATCTGCGTCGGCAACTTCACGGTCGGCGGGGTGGGCAAGACGCCGATCGTCCGAGAGCTGCTGCTGACCCTGACCCAGCGCGGCCGCCGCGCCCACGGCCTGTCGCGCGGCTATGGCGGCCGACTGAAGGGGCCGGTCCAGGTCGACCCGCTGCGGCATGCCGCCCGCGACGTCGGCGACGAGCCGCTGATGCTGGCCCAGGACTTCCCGATCTGGGTGTCGCGCGACCGGGTGCTGGGGGCTCGTCGCGCCGCCGCGGCCGGGGCCGAGGTGGTGGTCATGGACGACGGCCACCAGAACCCCGACCTGCGCAAGACCCTGTCGCTGGTGGTGGTCGACGGCGAGACCCGCGAGGACGAATGGCCGTTCGGCGACGGCAAGGTGTTCCCGGCCGGGCCGATGCGCGAACCCCTGGCGGCCAGCCTGGCCCGCACCGACGCGGTGATCGTGCTGCTGCCGGGCGACCTGCCGGCCGCGGACCCCGACCTGCTGGCCCTGTTCGGCGACACCCCGGTGCTGATCGCCCGGCTGGAGCCCGCCACCCCGCCGCCCAAGGGTCGGCAGGTCGGCTTCGCGGGCATCGGCAAGCCGTGGAAGGTGGAGCGGGCCCTGAAGGCGGCCGGCTGTCATCTGGTCGACTTCGCGCCCTATCCCGACCACGGCGAATACGACGAGGCGACCCTCACCTTCCTGGCCGAGCGGGCGGCGACCTACAGCGCCGGGTTGGTGACGACCGAGAAAGACTGGGTGCGGCTGCCGCCGGCCTGGCGCGACCGGGTGACGGCCTGGCCGGTTAGGGCGCGGTTCGAGGACGAGGGGGCGCTGGGGGCGTTGCTGGAGAGGGCGGGGCTTTAGATCCTCCGCCTCTGGGGGAGGTGGCCCAAAGGGCCGGAGGGGGTTTCACCCGCCGACTCAGCGGTCCCCCTCCGTCGCTCCGCGACACCTCCCCCAGAGGGGGAGGATCTGTTGCTAAGCTCCCGCCTTCTGCGCGAATTCCCAGGCGCCCCGGGCGAGCACCGGCACCCGCGCCTCCATCAGCTCGGCATGGGCGCTGGCGGCCGTGCCGTCGCGCACCCGGCCGACGATGCCCTGGCAGATCCCGGCCAGGCGGAACAGGTTGTAGCTGAAGTACCAGTCCAGGTTCGGCAAGCCGTCGCGGCCGGTCAGCCGGCAGTACTGCGCCACGGCCTCGTCGATGGTGGGCACGCCATAGGCGGTGAGATCCTGGATCTCGGCCAGGCCGCCGCGCTGGTCGGACGGCATCACCCAGTTCATCAGGAAGTAGCTGAAGTCGGCCAGCGGATTGCCCAGGGTCGACAGCTCCCAGTCCAGCACCGCCACCACCTTCGGCTCGCTGGGGTGCAGGATCATGTTGTCCAGGCGGTAGTCGCCATGGACGATCGAGGTGACGTCGTCGGCCGGGCAGCTCGCCGGCAGAAACGCGATCAGCCGGTCCATGGCCTCGATCGTCCGGGTTTCGGACGCCTTGTACTGTTTGGTCCAGCGGTCGATCTGGCGGGCGAAGTAGTTGCCGGGCTTGCCATAATCGGCCAGGCCCACGGCGGCGTAGTCGACCGTGTGCAGGGCCGCCAGGGTGGCGATCTCGGCCTCGTAGATCGCCCGGCGCTCGGCCGGGGCGTAGTCCGGCAGGGTCCCGTCCCACAGGATCCGGCCTTCGACATTGTCCATCACGTAGAAGATCGTGCCGATCACGTCCTCGTCCAGGCACAGGGCGTAGGCCTTGGCGACGGGGAAGTTCGCCCTGTTCAGGCCCGAGATCACCTTGAACTCGCGATCGACGGCGTGGGCGCTGGGCAGCAGCTTGCCCGGCGGCTTGCGGCGCAGGACGTACTTCTTCGACGGCGTGACCAGCTGGTAGGTCGGGTTGGACTGGCCGCCCTTGAACTGGCGCACCTCCAGCGGGCCCTGGTAGCCGTCGACATGGGCCTCCAGCCAGGCCGCCAGCCGGGCCTCGTCGATGGCGTGGCGCGGGTCGACGGGCTTGGTTCCGGAATTGAGGTCCTGGACGGACGGTTCGCTCGCGGCCATGCGCATACTCCCCAACACTTGTTTGAATGAACATTAGAGCCTGGGCGCCGCGACGCAAGCCTCTCCTCCGGGGCTTGAGCGTTCCGTTGAAAGCCGGCTACAAGGGCCCCGTCGAAAAAGGGCCATGGACCGGACAAGGTAAGCCCGGTCGCTTCGAGCTTCGAAGAACCTGTACCCTCGCCTCACGGCTGGGACCCACGACGAGACGACGGCGCATCGTGCGCCGCCGGCTCGGCGTGCGTGGTCCCGTTGTCGATACCGATCGAGCCCCCGTGCGCCGCGCCTCAATTGAAGGAGAGCGCCGATGCGCCTGAACCATATCGACCTGCCCGTGCCCGACGTCGCCGCGACCCGGGACTTCTTCGAGACCTGGCTGGGCTTCACCCACGAGCGGACCCTGGGCCAGGACGGCCTGGCCATCCTGCGCGACCAGGCCGGCCTGGTGCTGGTGCTCAGCCGCCTGCGCCGCCACGGGCCTCAGGCCTGGCCGGTCCCGTTCCATATCGGCTTCCACCTGGAGAGCCCGGCGGCCGTATCCGACCTCCAGGCCCGCATGGCGGCCGGCGGCCTCGCCGTCGACCCGCCGGCGATGCAGCACGGCGCGTTCGCCTTCTACCTGACCGCGCCCGGCGACATCCTGGTGGAGGTGGCGCACCGGGCCTGAGCGTCGATAGCGCCGTGCGCGAGACGGGGACAGGCGCATGCGCCTGTCCCTAATCGTGGTTCTCGCCGGAACGCTCTGCTACGGCGCTACTCGCGAGAAACCCAGAAGCGCAGGCCTCGACCTAAGCTGGCCGCAGCGAGCCACATCGCCGCGTACAGCGCTAAGTGGTCCCAGCGCCCGTGCCAGTTCAGCAACTCGATCATCACGCCCATCGAGCCGATTACGATCAACGCCACGTGCATCACACGTCCCGTAGCCGCGCGTTGGCTATAGTTTTGACGCGACTTGGGCCAGATGAGCGTCAACAGCTTCATCAGTGCTGGCTCAGCGCCCGCCAGCCGATGTCGGTGCGGTAGAACCCGCCCTCCAGCGACACCGTCCCCAGGGCCGCATAGGCGACGTCGCGGGCTTCGTGCAGGGTCGCGCCCAGGGCGCAGACGTTCAGCACCCGGCCGCCCGAGGCTGTCAGACGCCCCTCGGCGTCGCGGGCCGTGCCGGCGTGGAAGATCACCGCCTCGCCGCCGAACTCGCTGTCCGCGCCCTGGATCAGGCCGCCGGTCTTGGGCGCGTCGGGATAGCCCTCGGCCGCCAGCACCACGCAGATCGCCGCCTCCTCGCGCCAGACCGGCGGCGCAGCGGACGCCAGCTCACCCTTGGCCGCGGCCAGCAGCAGCGGGACCAGGTCGCTTTCCAGCCGCAGCATCAGGGTCTGGCACTCGGGGTCGCCGAAGCGGGCGTTGTACTCGACCAGCTTGGGCCCCTGCTCGGTCAGCATCAGCCCGGCATAGAGCACGCCGACATAGGGACAGCCCTCGGCGGCCATGCCGGCGATGGTGGGCAGGACCAGCTCGCGCCAGGCTTGGTCGACCAGGGCCGGGGTCAGGACCGGCGGCGGCGAATAGGTGCCCATGCCGCCGGTGTTGGGGCCTTCGTCGCCGTCATAGGCCCGCTTGTGGTCCTGGGCGGCGCCGAACAGCACCGCCGTTTGACCGTCGCAGATCGCGAACAGCGAGGCCTCCTCGCCGTGCATGAACTCCTCGATCACCACCCGCGCCCCGGCCGAGCCGAAGCGCCCGCCCAGCATGTCCAGCACGGCGGCGGCGGCTTCGGCGCGATCCGCGGCGATCACCACGCCCTTGCCGGCCGCCAGGCCGTCGGCCTTGATCACGAACGGCGCGGTGAGGGTGTCGAGGAAGGCGCCGGCCGAGGCCGCGTCGGTGAACACGCCATAGCCCGCCGTCGGCAGGCCGTGGCGGGCGCAGAAGTCCTTGGTGAAGGCCTTGCTGGTCTCCAGCCGCGCGGCCTGGGCGCTGCCGCCGAAACAGGGGATCCCGGCCTTGGCCAGTTCGTCGGCCAGGCCGACCTCCAGCGCCGATTCCGGACCCACCACCACGAGGTCGGCGGCGACCTCCCGGGCCAGGGCGACCAGGCCGGCCACGTCGGTGACCTTGACCGGGCGCAGCTCGGCGACCTGTTCGACGCCCGGATTGCCCGGCGCGGCGACAAGGCGGCCGCACAGCGGCGACTGGGCGATCTTCCAGGCCAGGGCGTGCTCGCGCCCACCGGAGCCGACGAGCAGGATGTTCAGCTTTTCCATGAGGCCGGGGTGTCGCGCGGGGGCGGCGCGGGGTCAAGGCGGGTCGTGCGACGCGGAAGTTATCCACAGGGGTACTAGGGCCGGGGACCCGCCCTTGCGGCGTGTCCCCAAACTCCGCGCGGGGGCCGCCCGGACACGCGCCGCCGCGCCTGTCAGAGGGGACACGCCGCAAGGGCGCGTCCCCGGCCTGGGTTTATCCCCGCCCTTTTCAAACTCCACCGCAACGAAATCAATGGGCTACAGGAAAATGCACGTTTCCTATCCCCACGCTCCGGGACGGCCGCATCCTTGAGGCATGACCCACACCGACATCCCCACCCGCTGCCTCGCCCTGCAACTGAAGCTGATGGACGCCCTCGACGCGGCCTGGGCGATCCTCGAACGCAGTCACGACCCGGCCGAGATCCGAAAGGTCCGCGACAAGGCCAAGGCCATCGGCGACCTGGCCGCCATGGCCCGCAAGGTGGCGCAGATGACCCCGACCGCCCGCAAGCCGCCGGTCGACGTGCTCGCCGCCGGCCTGGCCGCCGTCCAGGGCGGGGCGGGCCTGGGGGTCATGGCCGCCCCGCTGGCCGCCCCACTGGCCGCCCCACTGGCCGCCCAAGCCGAGCACGCCCGGCGGGCCCTGGACAAGCTGAAGGGCGGGCGGCGCGGGCGGTTGTGAGCCCGCCGGCGGTCGCACCCTTCAATAGGGTTGAATGATGCCCCGCTTTCTTTCGAATGGCCAAAGCGTCGTCCCTCGCCGCAAGCTCGCCCCCTCACAGGAGGCGACGATGCGATTGATCCGGACCGTGCTGATGGCCGCCGCCCTGTCGCCCGCCGCGACCCACGACGCCCCCGTCCCCGCGCCGGGGCCGGCGAACGCCACGCCCGCCGACGCCGTACGCCTCTATGGCGAGGCGATCGCCGAGCGGGATCCGGTCAAGCTCGGCCGCGCCTTCCAGCCCAGCGCCATCGCCTATGAAATCGACGGCGGTACGGTCACCGCCAACTACCAGGCCCAATGGAAGGCGCGCCTGGCCCAGGCGCCGGAACCGTCCGGACCACCCCCGACGATCGAGCGGATCGACGCCGGAGAAACCACCGCCCTGGCCAGGCTGCGCTCGGTCCGCGACGGCCGGCCGCTGGTCGACTACGTGCTGCTGGCGCGGCTGGCGGGCGGCTGGCGCATCGTCGGAACGCTCCGCCAGCCGGACCCGGCCGAAGACCCGGCCTCGGCGGCGGGCGTGGCCGGCGTGGTGGACGACAAGTTCGAGGCCGACCGTCGCTGGGACGAGGCCGGGCTCGGCGAGACCCTCGATCCCCGGGCCCTGGTCATGAGCGTCGAGGACGGCGAGTTCGTCGCCGCGTCCGTCGCCGAGTGGCGCGCGCGCTACGTGGACCGGCGCAAGACCTCGCCCGGCGCGCGGTTCGAGGTCACCAGCCGCCTGGTCGACGCCCAGGGCGACGTCGGCATGGCCCGCTGGTCGTTCCGCACCGAAAGCGGCGAATGGACGGACCGCGCGCTGATGCTGCGGACGGCGTCGGGGTGGCGGATGGCCGCCTTGCTGTTCGTCAGGGAAGCGCCTTAGGGGGCGGGACCAGCTCGCTCGCTGCGTTCGGCCCGAGACCGAACAATCATTCCGGCAGCTTGGCTATATACCTCAACCAGTCCTTGCGATAACTTATCGTTAAAGTTGAATAACGATCGGAATGAAGCGCATGGGTCGACTGGCGAAGACGGCCTTTGTCGCCCTTGCGGTGTTCGCCGCGCCCTTGGCGTCTGGCGCCCAGCCCGCCAAGCGGGACGTTGTCCTGCTGATCGACAACCACATCTTCACCCACAAACCGTTCAAGTTCGACGAGGCGGTGCTGCGTCAAAGCATCCGGGCGATGCTAGAGCATGTGCGGCCGGAGCGGGTCGTCGTGTTCGCGGTTGGGCATGACGGCCACGCTCAGTATCCGAGCAAGTTTTTCCCTGAATAGAAGGCCAGCCCGGGCTTTCCTCTGCTCCAGGGGCCGACCCAGGATCTGCTCCAGATCTGGCGGGAGGAGACCGCGCGCACCCGCACGGGCATGATCGTCTATGTCAGTACGCTGCGGAACGACGCGCTCCAGGACTCCCATCCCGAATATTTCCGCATCTTCGGAAACGGCGTTCGCGCCACGGTGATCGACCACAACAGCGCCTATGCGGACGAGGTGCTGTTGCCGGGGCTGCAAGAGATCATCGACCGGTACAATCCAGACGGGTTCTTTCTCGACGGCGACTATTGGACCGCCCACGAGAGCTGGAACCCGGCGAGCACGGCAGGCTTCGTCAAGGAGACCGGGCTACCGGTCCCGACGGATTACCCCCAGGCCAGCTATCCCCCCTTCGTGAAATACACCTACGACTCCTACCGGCGCGACTACGTCGGAAAGCTGGAGGCGTTCTTTGACCGCCAAAAGCGGCCACTGAACTGGTCGATCAACGCCGCCTTCACAGTGCGCGATCCCAGCCCTGAGCCGGCCAACTACGGCACGGTCGCGGTGGACCTGCCGTTCTTCGCTCTCGGAGAAGCCTATATTGAATCGCTGTTCAGCCAACGATTGAAGGGCGGGGCCGAGATCGTCTATCCGCTGTTCGCGCAGTCGGAGGGCGCTGCTCCGTATCAGTACAAGTCCAAGGCGCAGCTCAAGCAGGAACTGGCCGTGGCCGTGGTCAATCGGTCGCTGGTCAGCTTCTACCTGCCGCTCGGGTATGACGGGACCATCGCGCTGGATCGGATCCAGCCTGCAATCGAGGTCTACGACGAGTTCGAGAACCATATCGGGACGCAAGCCCGGCCGGACCAGAAGCTCCTGGCCAAGATCGCCATTGTGAACCCGAACGGCGACGCCATCGCGACCCGCCGGTTCGAGGAGTTGCGCAAGGCCTCGCTGCACCTCTACGAGACCGGGGTGGTCCACGCGATCACGACCGAGACCCTGGCGTCTTCCGGGGGCTACACCCACTTCGTGTTCCCCCGCATGAACCACGCGGAGAGGCCCGATCTGATCCCGTCCCTGCTCAAGGGCGGCCAGCGCGTGCTGTGGGCAGTGAACGAGCGTGCGGCCGACGAGAAGACCGAAGCCATCATCGCCGCTCTTCGGTCCAGCCTGCGTGAGGTCAAGGCCGATTGCGCCGACTGTGAAGCCCTGAGGGACAGCAGCGGCGGCGAGATCTGGCTTGTCCCGGCGATCGACAACGCGACCCTGGACAAGTTCGCCAGCACCATAGACCCCGCCGTCACCTTCCCCGGCAAGCCTGAATACGTCTACGCCCTGGCCTACGGCGACGCCCTCAAGGAGACGATCTACCTCTCCTCGGTGGCCTGGGGCGGATACGCGTTCGGGCGGCACACGCTGTTCGAAGACCTTGAGCCAACGCCGTCGATGTCGGTTCGGCTCAAGGCTCCGGCCACCTGTGTTCAGCGCACCATGGGGGGCGACATCAAGCTTCCCCGCGGGCGCGAACTGACGCTCCAGCCTTTCGACACCATCACCAAAGTCGAGTGCGACCTGTGAGGCGACTTTTCCTCGCCGCCGCACTGGTCACGGCCTCGCCCGCTGTCGCCGACTCGATAGCGCGGGAATTGCCGTTGGAGATCGACGCGCCAGCGGTGCAGACGCAATACGTCCACATCAAGCTCAAGGGCCTGCCGTCGTTCGTCTACATAAACCGGGCCGACAAGCTGTCGAACCTGACGGACCAGACGGTGTTGATCAAGGACGCCAGGACGGGGGAGGTGATCTCTGTCGTCCGGCAGAACGATACGCTGTTCGAGGATGCCTATTTTTACCTGCCCGCCAGGTTCATCGGCCAGGATCGCAAGGCGCATCTGGTCCTGCAACCGTCATCGCCCTGGATCGTGAAGGACGCGTTCTCGGCCAATCCGGTTCAGGTGCTCTCGCTGGAGGCTGCTCCGGCCGACCGATACCAGACCTATGAGATCGTCTTCGGAAAGCCGGACGATCAACCGTTCCTCGTGGACAACATCTCCTATGCCGAGGGGGCCTACAGGACGCCCGGCTGGGTCTGGAACAAGTTCTTCCGGTACGGCAACGACCCTTCGACCTTCCTGCTGCCCCTGGAGGCCGGGAAAGCGGTTTTCCTCAAGCCGAACTTCTATCTGTCGGCCAATGCCCTCTTCATCAACGACGGCAAGGAAATCGCCATCTTCGAGCGAAGCCTCGGTGAGCGGTCATCGCAGGACTTCTATCGGACGCGCCTGGAGGTCAGCGGCCGGCCGGTACATGACATGAGAGTCCAAAACGTCGCGCCATTCCGCGCCATGCCGACCAACCTGCGGCAGATGGCCTTCGCGTTCAACTCCATCGAGATCGCGACGCCAAGGCCCGCGCCGCCTGTTCGGTTGAACGTGGTGGACCTGCTCAACACCCGGCTCGACTACCGACATGGCCACAGCGCGCGAGCGGCCCTGCTGAACCCCACCGACGCCGTCGCCGAGCTACTCAAGTACCAGGGAGGGGCCTTCCTGCCATCGCGTGACCCAGTAGCGCTTCCGGCCGGCTCCAGGCGTCATGCCGACGCTGTCGTGCTTCTCGACCCGATCCTGAACGACATCGCCAGCACGGCATATTCGACCGGCGACGTGTGGGTCAATTCCGCCGTCGGCGCGGCGATGATGCTGGAAAAAGCCGGATACTCGGTGGCCTACGCCAACCCTGCCGATCTGGCCAGGCTGCGTCCGAAGGTCGTCTACGTTCCGACCCAGCCGTTCTATCGCAACATACTGGACCAGGCGGTGTTCGACCAGCTGGCGGCGAGCGGAGCCAAGGTGATCATCGACCCGTCGTTCTCCGGCGAGTTCATCAACAACCAGGTGCTCTGGAAAGCGACCGGCGTCCAGTACATCGAAGGCGCCGAACTTCTGGTGCAGGACGAGGTGGTCTTTCAGGACCAGGCCAAGACCGACACCTTTCAGGCATCCATCGTGTTCAGCCATAAGGCCCTGGACGCCAAGCCCGAAGCGTCGCTCAAGGTCGCGGGGCCGTTGGCCTATAGCAAGCCCGCTGGATCGGGAAGCGTTTCAGCCTTGATGACCCCGGCCGCATACTATTTCTTCAACTACGGCCTGCGGCCCGACACCGCCCTTTTGCATCAACTGCTGAAGGGAGCCGCCAAGCCGACCGTTACCGCCAGATCAGCCTCGCAGGTCCGGGCCTACGTCATCCGGCAGACCGCTTGCACCGCTGACGTGATGGTCGAGAATAACAACGTCGGAGCCTACAACTATTACGGCTTCGCGACCGTGACCGCATCGCCTCCGCCCTCCACGCCTCCGCCCGTCAGCCGCGTAACCCTGGACGGCGCTCTGTTCGCCGGCCGGAAGTGGTCAGTGAGCGGGCCTGTGAAGTCCGAGCCCTCGGCGTCAGGGGTGACGGTACTATCCCTCACCAGGGATACGGTTGTGTCTCTGGTAGACAGAGGGTGTGGGGTTTAGGCCCGTCGTGATTATCGACGTAGTGGGAGCAACAAGCCCAATAGGCCAAGATTGGTTGCACTCCAGCGCTAACAGGTCAGGCTCGAAGGCAGGCCTTGGTCCCAGCAAAGCGACGATCGGCGACGTCACTGCGCCGCGCCCAAGGCCAGGGCGGCGCTGAGAAGAATCAACATGACCCCAGCCCCAGACCGAAACAACTGAACCATTCAGAGGAAGATCGCCCCTGGGGCTAACCCTAAGTTCAGTCTCGCTCCCCGGTCGACGCCGCCGCCCGCGGCCGCGCCAGCGCCTGGCCGAACTCGCCCAGCAGCTTGAAGGCCGGGTGCAGGCTGGCGCCGAGGTCGGTGAGGCCATAGGCGAGGCGGTCGGCGGGGTCGGCGGCCTCTCGGGCGACCAGGCCCGCGGTCTCCAGCTCGCGCAGGTTCCGCGTCAGCTCCTTGGCGCTGATCTGGGGGATGGCGCGCAAGATGTCGTTGTAGCGCTGGGGGCCGCCGAGCATCAGCGCGCGGATGACCAGCAGCTTCCAACGCCCGCCGATGATCCAGATCGCCCGCTCGACCGGACAGGTGGCTGCCGCCTCGGGGAAGGCTGTCTCGGTCGGGGCCGCCGGGGTCGCGAGTTCGCGGCTGATCGACACGTCACATACCTCGCGGTGCGTTGATGGGCTTGGCTTCCGACCTGATCTTCCGGTCCAGCATAGGGAGAGGATCTGATCATGCGAAGCCCGAAGACACCCACGGTTCTGGTCATCGGCGCCACCGGCAAGACCGGACGGAGGCTGGTCCCCGAACTGCGGGCGCGCGGCGCGGCCGTGCGGGCCGCCGGTCGCCAGGCGGCCGAGGGCCTGACGCCCTTCGACTGGGGCCGGCCCGAGACCTTCGCCCCGGCCCTGAGCGGCGCCGACGCGGTCTATCTGGTCCCGCCCGCCTTCGTCGAGGACCCGACGGCGGCGACCGGCGCGCTGCTGGACGAGGCGCGGCGGGCCGGCGTCGGGACGGTGGTGCTGCTGTCGTCGCTGGGCGCGACCTTCGCCGGCGAGCCGGAGGGGTCGGGCCGGCGGCTGCTCGAGCGCCAGGTGACGACGTCGGGCCTGGACTGGACGATCCTGCGGCCGACCGGCTTCAACCAGAACTTCTCCGAAGGCTTCCTGCTGCCGGGCATCCTGCAGGCCGACAAGGTCGTCACCGCCGCTGGCCACGGGGCGGTGGCCCATGTCGACGCCGGCGACATCGCCGCCGTGGCGGCGGTCGCCCTGACCGCCCCGGACCACGCCGGCGCCGCCTACGCCGTCACCGGGCCGCAGGCCCTGGACTTCGACGCCGCCGCCGCCCTGATCGGCCAAGCCGCCGGCCGGACCATCACCCACGCGCCGCTGCCTAGCGCGGCGTTCGGCGACATTCTGAAACAGGCCGGGGTCCCGGACGACTACCTGGCCATGGTCCTGCGCGACCAGGCGGGGATCGAGGCCGGCGCGGCCGCGCTCGTCACCGACGTCGTCGCGCGCGTCACCGGCCGCCCGGCCGTCGCCTTCGCCGACTATGCGCGGGGGGCGGCGGGCGCCTGGGCCCGGTCGGCGGCGGCGTGAGCGCCTTGACGCCCTAGGACGGATCGACATTCAGCGCTGTCGGGGCTCTCAGCCCGCGACCCACCCTTCTCAACCGTCATTCCCGCCCTTGGCGGGAATGACGATCCTAAAGACGAGGAGCCTCTCCCCTGACGCCCCGCAGCGGCGAGGCCCCATCCGAGGCGGATGGAAGAACAGTCGCCTGGTCAGGATCGACAGGCGCTGTCAGCTAAAGCTTCCCGCGCACCCGGATAACCTCCACTCACGGCTTTGCGATACCAAACAAGCGCGGCCCCACAGTCTTTCGCGACGCCATGCCCGGCCTCGTAGGCTCGCGCAAGATTGACATAGGCTTCCATGGCGCCGGCGTCGGCGGCCTTGCGAAGCAAGACAAAGGCTTGGCCATAGTCTTGCGGTACGCCAGTTCCGTTTCCGTAGAGCGTCGCAAGATTGTTTTGCGCCGCTGTATTTCCCTGGTCAGCAGCCTTGCGATACCATCGTGCGGCCTCGGCGTTATCCTGCCGCACGCCCCAGCCCCTGAGGTACAGAAGGCCGAGATAGGACTGTGCGGTAGCGTCGCCCTGCTCCGCCGCAGGAGTCCATAGCTTTAGCGCTGTCGCGTAGTCGCTTCGCTTCGCGGCCTCCAGGCCATCTTCGACCGGTCCCGCGAACGCAGAGCAATGGAAAGCGGCCGCCACAACCAAGCCGGCCCAGAGCGTGAAAATTCTGTGCGCCATATCTACCCCCAAGAACTCTGGGTAAGGAACGACACGCGCCGCGCTTATGCAACCAGGTTCGCCGCCGCCCCCTAAGCCGCGTCCAGATCCAGCGAATACCCCGCCGAACGCACCGTGCGGATCGGATCGCCGTCCACATCCCCGTTCAGCGCCTTGCGCAGGCGGCCGATGTGGACGTCCACCGTGCGGGCCTCGACATAGACGTCCGAGCCCCAAACCGCGTCCAGCAGCTGTTCGCGGCTGAACACCCGGCCCGGGTGCTGCATCAGGTAGTCGAGCAGGCGGAACTCGGTGGGGCCCAGGTGGACCTCCTTGCCCTGGCGCTTCACGCGGTGGGCGACCCGGTCGATGACGATGTCGCCGACCGTGATGCGGTCGTCGGCCAGGCCGGGGCGGATGCGGCGCAGGACGGCGCGGACGCGGGCGGTCAGCTCGATCATCGAGAACGGCTTGACCACGTAGTCGTCGGCCCCGGTGTCGAGGCCGCGGATGCGGTCGCTCTCCTCGCCGCGCGCCGTCAGCATGATGATCGGCACGTTGCGGGTCTCGGAGCGGCCGCGCAGGCGGCGGCAGACCTCGATGCCGGAGACCTTGGGCAGCATCCAGTCGAGGATCACCAGGTCGGGGGCGCGCTCGGAGGCCATGGTCAGGGCCTCCTCGCCGTCGCCGGCCACGCCGACGACATAGCCTTCCTTGTCGAGATTGTAGTGCAGCAGGGTGGCCAGGGCGTCTTCGTCTTCGACCACCAGAACGTACGGAGTCACTTGCGCTGGCCCTCTACTTAGTTCGACAGCTCGAGCTTGGGCCGCTGGGAGATGATCTCCTCGCCGGTCAGCTCGAAATGGATAATCTCGGCGATGTTGGTGGCGTGGTCGCCGATGCGCTCGAGGTTCTTGGCCACGAACAGCAGGTGGGCGCACGGATTGATCGTCCGGGGGTCGCCCATCATGTAGGTCAGCAGTTCGCGGAAGATGGCGTTGTAGTGCTCGTCGACCTCCTCGTCGCGGCCCCACACGCCGATGGCGCGCTGCAGGTCCGAGGCGGTGTAGGCGTCCAGCACGTCCTTCAGCCGGCCCTGGACCAAGCGGCCCATGCGCTCGATCGAGCGGGTCAGGGCGCTCATCGGGTCGGCCTCGGTCAGGATCAGGGCGCGCTTGCCGATGTTCTTGGCCATGTCGCCGCAGCGTTCCAGGCTCATCGAGATCTTCAGGGCGGCCACGGCGTGGCGCAGGTCCACGGCCATCGGCTGGCGCAGGGCGATCAGCCGGAAGGCCTTGCGCTCGATCTCGCCCTGCAGGATGTCGAGCCGCTCGTCGCGGGCCACCACCTGCTGAGCCAGGGGCGCGTCGCGGCGGGCGATGCAGTCGATGGCGTCGGCGACCTGGGCCTCGGCCAGGCCGCCCATGCGGGTGACCTCGGCCGTGAGGTGGTTCAGCTCTTCGCCGTAGGATTTGACGGTATGTTCGGTCATGGCGTGATCCTACCGGTTAGCCGAAGCGGCCGGTGATGTAGTCCTGCGTGCGGGTGTCGCGAGGATTGGTGAACATCTCCTCGGTCGGACCGCTCTCGACCAGCTTGCCCAGGTGGAAGAAGGCGGTCTTCTGCGACACGCGGGCGGCCTGAGCCATCGAGTGGGTGACGATGACGATGCAGAACTGGCTGCGCAGCTCGTCGATCAGCTCCTCGATCTTGGCGGTGGCGATCGGGTCGAGGGCCGAGCAGGGCTCGTCCATCAGGATCACTTCCGGCGAGACGGCGATGGCGCGGGCGATGACCAGGCGCTGCTGCTGGCCGCCGGACAGGCCGGTGCCGGGCTGGTGCAGGCGGTCGGAGACCTCGTTCCACAGGCCGGCCTTCTTCAGGCTGCTCTCGACGATGGCCTCCAGCTCGGCCTTGCCGGTGGCCAGGCCGTGGATCTTGGGCCCGTAGGCGACGTTCTCGAAGATCGTCTTGGGGAACGGGTTGGGCTTCTGGAACACCATGCCGACCCGCGAGCGCAGCACCACCGGGTCGACGCTCTTGGCGTTGACGTCGGCGCCGTCGATCTCGATCGAGCCCGCGACCTTGGCCGAGGGGATGGTGTCGTTCATCCGGTTGATGCAGCGCAGGAAGGTCGACTTGCCGCAGCCCGACGGGCCGATGAAGGCGGTGACCGACTTGGCCGGCACGTCCAGGGAGACGTCGAACAGCGCCTGTTTCTCGCCGTAGAAGACGTTGACGTCGCGGGCCCGGATCTTGAACTCGGTGGTGGTCACGTGGCCGTGGCCCGCGGGGATGGCGGCCGCCAGGGCGGGCGCGTGAGCGGCGATCGTGTCGTCGCGGTTTTCGGTCGGCATGGCGTGTCCCAGCGAAAGGCAGGAAGCGAGGGGATTGAGAAGGCGCATCAGTCTACCACCGGCGTTCGAAGCGACGGCGCAGGATCACCGCGGCGGCGTTCATGACGATCATGAAGACCAGCAGCACGATGATGGCGGCGGCGGTGCGTTCGTGGAAGGCGCGCTCCGAGGCGTTCTCCCAGATAAACACCTGGACCGGCAGCACGGTGGCCGAGCTGGTGAAGCTTTCCGGCGCGCCGGGCACGAAGGCGACCATGCCGATCATCAAGAGCGGCGCGGTCTCGCCCAGGGCGTGGGCCAGCGACAGGATGGCGCCGGTCATCACGCCGGGCATGGCCAGCGGCAGCACGTGGTGGAAGACGGTCTGGGCCTTGGAGGCGCCGACGCCCAGGGCGGCTTCGCGGATCGACGGCGGCACCGCCTTCAGGGCGCTGCGGGTGGCGATGATCACGGTCGGCAGGGCCATCAGGGCCAGGACCAGGCCGCCGACCAGCGGCGAGCCGCGCGGCACGTGCAGCCAGTTGATGAACAGCGCCAGGCCCAGCAGGCCGTAGACGATCGACGGCACGGCGGCCAGGTTGTTGATGTTGACCTCGATGACGTCGGTCCAGCGGTTCTTGGGCGCGAACTCCTCGAGATAGACCGCGGCCATCACCCCCACCGGGATGGCGATCAGGGCGGTGATGACCAGCATCATGGCCGAGCCGATCACCGCGCCCCAGACGCCGGCCTGCTCGGGCTCGGTCGAGTCTGAATTGGTGAAGAACTTGGTGTTGAAGCCGGTCTTGACGGTGCCGTCCTTCTTCAGGCGGTCCAGCCAGTCCAGCTGCTGGTTGTCGAGCTTGCGGTCGCCCTCGGCGGTCGAGCGCTTGATCTCGCCCTTGTAGTAGAGGTCGGCGTCGGCCTTGACCGAGCCGGTGACGTCGACGGTCTTGCCGATCAGCGAATGGTCCTTCTTGACCATCTGCAGCAACTGGTTGCCGAAGTCGCGCGAGACCAGGTCCTGGACCTTGCTGGACACTGTGCCCAGGTCGTCGTCCTGGACGCCCAGCTTCTTCATCATCGCCTCGGCGACGATGTAGTCGTAATTGACCCCTTCCAGGGCGCTGGTGTCGATGCGCTCGGGGTTCAGGTAGACCGGCACCGTCAGGGTGTGGGTCTCGAAGGTCGAATAGCCCTGGACCACGATGCGGCCGACCAGCACGACCAGGAAGATCATGGCGATGACGATCGCCGCGATGCCCTGGGCGCGGAACAGCTTTTCGGAACGGTGGCGCTTCTTGAGCAGGGCGTCGCGGGCCGACGAGGCCGGGCGAGCGGCGGGGGCGCCGGGGGAAATGGCCGCGTCAGTCATATTGTTCCCGGTACTTCTGGACGATGCGCAGGGCGATGATGTTCAGGCAGAGGGTGACCACGAACAGGGTCAGGCCCAGGCCGAAGGCCGACAGGGTCTTGGGGCTGTCGAACTCCTGGTCGCCGGTCAGCAGGGTGACGATCTGGACGGTCACGGTGGTGACGGTGTCCAGCGGGTTGGCGGTCAGCTTGGCCTGCAGGCCGGCGGCCATGGTGACGATCATGGTCTCGCCCACCGCGCGGGACACGGCCAGCAGCATGGCGGCCATGATGCCCGGCAGGGCGGCGGGCAGGACCACCTTCTTGACGGTCTCGGACTTGGTCGCGCCCATGGCGTAGCTGCCGTCGCGCAGGCTCTGGGGCACCGAGTTGATGATGTCGTCCGACAGCGAGGAGACGAAGGGGATCAGCATGATGCCCATCACCACCCCGGCCACCAGGGCCATCTGGTTCTGGACCTGCATCAGGTACTGGGCGATTCCGTCCAGCGGGCCGCCGGCCATCTGCTCGCCAATGCCGTTGAAGAAGGCGCGGAACAGCGGGCCGACGGTCAGGGCGGCGAAGAAGCCGTAGACCACGGTCGGCACCCCGGCCAGGATCTCGAGCAGCGGCTTGATCGTCGAGCGCAGGCCGCGGCCGGCGTATTCCGACAGGTAGATCGCCGAGTAGAGGCCGATCGGGGCGGCCACCAGCATGGCGATCATCATGACCAGGAAGGTGCCGGCGAACAGCGGCACCGCGCCGAACGCGCCGGACGAGGCCACCTGGTCGGCGCGCATGGCGATCTGCGGGGCCCATTCGGTGCCGAACAGGAAGCTGAGCGGCGAGACGCTCTCGAAGAAGCGCCAGCTCTCGTAGATCAGCGACATGACGATGCCGAGCGTCGTCAGCACGGCGGCGACCGAGCAGGCGACCAGCACGCCGGCGATCCAGCCCTCCACCCGGTTGCGGGCGCGGAATTCGGTGTTGATGCGCGGCGTGGCCAGCAGGAACCCGGCCAGGGCCAGCAGGCCGGCCAGGCCCAGGACCGAATAGCTGACGATGCCGTCGATCCGCTTGGCCTCGACCACCTTGGCGTCGAAGGCGGCCTTCAGCGGGCCCTCATAGGCCACCTCGCTGGGCGCCTGGCCGACGGCGACGGCGCTGACGTCGCTGAAGAACACGTCTTGTCGATCAGGGGTCAGGGCCTGGACAACCGCCGGGCGCTGGGCCTGCAGCATGGCGTCCTCGACCCGACCGCCGAAGGCCGCGCCCAGCAGCAGCAGCAGCGCCGCGGGGGCGCCGGCCCAGAGGGCGGCGTACAGGCCGTAATAGTTCGGCAGCGAGTGGAGCTTGGCCGTGGAGCCGCCGGACGACTTCAACGCGCGGCTTCGGCCGGCCATGAACGCCGCGCCGGAGAACAGGGCGAGGAAAAGGAGCGAGAGCCAGGTCAGCATGCGTGCGGCGGGGTCTTGCGCGAAGGATGCGGTGGCGACGCCCAACGCGCCGTACCGCCCGCGCCGATCTATGCCGTGCGGGCGCCGACCTTATGCGACGTTTTGGCGACAGTTTTGCGACAGCGTGCGGGAAGGGCGGGTTCGGGGCTTCCGCCCCCCGCCGTCATCCCGGGCCTCGTGCCCGGGACCCCTCCATCCGCCGCAGGTGCGAGGGTGTGGCGCGCCAGCGCGCCATGGCGTCTCACCGTCAGCTGAACCGGGGATCCCGGGCACGAGACCCGGGATGACGGTTAGGTGGGGACGACGGGCTAGGTGGAAAGCGGCGACGGAGACGTGGCGCCCGCCGATTGGTCCCGGCCGTCACCCCGCGCCATCGGCAGATAGACCCCGAACGCCGCGCCCTCGCCCTGCACGCTCTCGACCGTCATGCCGCCGCGGTGGCGGTTCATGATGTGCTTGACGATGGCCAGGCCCAGGCCCGTGCCCGAGCGCTCGCCGCTCTTCTGGCCCTCGACCCGGTAGAAGCGCTCGGTCAGGCGCGGCAGGTGCTCGCGGGCCAGGCCCGGCCCCCGGTCGCTGACCCGCAGCGAGGCGTAGCGCTCGTCCACCGCGTGGTCGGGGGTCAGCAGCGACATCCGCGCCGCCCCCGGGTCGCGCGGGGCGGCGGCCATGTCGGCGGTCAGGCCCGAGAAGATCTCCACCCGCACCACCCCGTCGCGCGGCGTGTACTTGATGGCGTTGTCGACCAGGTTCTGGATCACCTGGACGATCTGGTCGCGGTCGCCCTCGACCACCGCCGCGCCGCGCGGCGGCAGGACCGGATCGAAGGCCACGGCCTTCTCCTTGGCCTGGGGCGCCAGGGCGTCCAGGACGTCGATCGTGGCCATGGCCAGGTCGACCTGGCCCAGCGGGGCGATGTGCTCGTTGAGCTCGATCCGCGACAGGCTCATCAGGTCGTCGATCAGCCGCGCCATCCGCTCGGCCTGGGCCTGCATGATGCCCAGGAACTTGTCGCGCGCGCCGACATCGTCCTTGGCGTGGCCGCGCAGGGTCTCGATGAAGCCCGACAGCGAGGCCAGGGGCGTGCGCAGCTCGTGGCTGGCGTTGGCCAGGAAGTCGGCCCGGGTCCGCTCGCTGCGGCGGGCGTCGGTCTCGTCGCTGAGCACCAGCAGCGCCAGGCGCGACCCGCGCTCGTCGACGCCCAGCGGCGCGCAGTGCGCCGCCCATTCGCGCCCCTGGGCCCCGCCGCCCACATAGTCGACCGAGCGCCGCACGCCGCCGAACAGGCTTTCGTCCACCGCCTCCAGCACCTGGGGGCTGCGCAGGGCCGAGACCAGCAGCCCGCCGCGCGGCTGCAGCTTGAACAGGTCCCGCGCCGCGGCGTTGGCGAACACGAACCGCCGGCCGGTCAGGTCGTCGGCCTCCTCGGCGGCGATCACCATCAGAGGATCCGGCAAGGTCTCGAGAATCAGGCCGAAGGGCGGCGGATGGTCCTGGGCGGCCGGGACGGGCGTCGGCGCGGCGGGATCGGCCGGCCGGTTCAGCGTCCGGCGGGTCAGGACGTAGCCGGCGACGCCGCTGCCCAGGGCCAGGGGGATGGCCGCCGTGGCGTTGGCTCCGCCCGCCGCCGCCAGCGCCAGCAGGGCGGCGGGCCCGGCCAGGACGGCGCCCCAGACCGCCAGGGGCGTGCGGATGGCCCCGTCGGAACGGGCAGACGAAGACGGCGAGGCCATCGGCATGCGGCAGTCTCGATTTCAGCGAGGGGAGGATTCGGCGAACCAGATATGGCGCCCTGGGAACGCTTGCGATAGACCGTCAAACGCCTCGTCGCGCGACGCTGTCGGAAAGCACCGCAATTTCGCCGCAACGTGCCGCAATCTGGGGTCTGGGATTATCTCTAAGGTGTCGTTCGGAATGCAGCGCAAGGTCCTGGTCGCGACAGTCGCAACCGCTCCTCTCCTCGCCATGGCGTTCGGCGCTTATGCTGAGACGGTCATCAACACGGCCCGCACGACGCCGATCGCCACTGCGACGGCGACGTCCGCGGGCGCCGCCGATGACGTGAAGGTCGACACCGGCGGGGGCATCACCCTGACGACGGCCGGCCCGCTGGTCACCTTGAACAGCAACAACAAGGTCACCCTGGGCGGCAACGGCCTGACCACGGTGGGCGTCGACAACTCCACCGGCGTCCTGATCCAGGGCGGCACGACGGGCTCAGTGACCAACAACGCCGCCATCGGCCTGACCGAGGACTACACCCCGACCGACACCGACGGCGACGGCGACGTCGACGGCGTGTTCGCCAAGGGCGCCAACCGCTACGGCGTCCGCCTGGTGGGCCCCGGCGTGTTCACTGGCGACATCGTCCAAGGTTCGACCGGCTCGATCGCCATCGAGGGCAACAATTCGGCCGGCGTCTCGCTGGAGAGCGGCCTGGTCGGCAACCTGACCACCGCCGGCTCGATCACCGTCACCGGCGACAACGCCTATGGCGTCCATGTCGCCGGCCCGGTCACCGGCAAGGTCACCCAGAGCGGATCGGTTTCGGTGCTGGGCCAGAACGCGGTCGGCGTGGCCCTGGACGACAACGTGACCGGCGCCTTCGCCATCCAGGGCGCGGTCTCGGCGACAGGCTACCGCTACACCACCCGGCCGGCCGAAACCTCGGTCGTCAAGCTCGACGCCGACGACCTGCTGCAAGGCGGTCCGGCGGTGCGGGTCGCCGGCGACGTCACCGGCGGCGTGCTGCTGAACGGACCGACGGGCTCCACCGCCGTCAACGGCACGACGACCACCACCACCACGATCTCGTCCTCGACGACCGGCACGGGATCGATCACGGCCATTGGGGGCGCCCCCGCCCTGCTGATCGGTTCGGACACCCGCGCCGTCACCATCGGCGCCGTGGGCGCGGCCGACAACGCCTATGGCCTGCTGGCCAAGGGCGCCATCTCGGCCAACGGCGTCTATGACAAGGTGGCGGCCACCGGCGTGCAGATCGGCGGCCGGACCGGCCAGACCACGACCCTGGTCGGCGGCGCGCGCTTCGACAGCAGCGTCTCGACCAGCGCCCGCGAGGCCAACGCCACCGGGGTCAACCTGACGGCCGGCGCGGCGGTCCCGTCGCTGTGGAACCGTGGCGCGATCAGCGCGGTCAGCTCGTCCTACGCCGGCTCGGGCCTGACGGGCGACGCCCGCGGCCTGGTCGTCAACGCCGGCGCGAACCTGGCCAACCTCACCAACAGCGGCAACATCACGGCCACCCGCAGCGGCGAGACGGGCGACGCCATCGCCGTGCTCGACACGTCCGGCACGCTGAAGACGATCACCAACAGCGGCGCCATCATCGCTCAGGTCGCCGCCCCCACCGTCAAGGCGGACGGCACGACCACCACGACGGCCAAGGCCACCGGCGCGGCGGTCGCCCTGGACCTCAGCGCCTCGACCGGCGGCGTGACCCTGACCCAGGCCGCGCCGGTCTCGACCACCGTCACCACCACCTATCCCAGCACCGACACAGTCACCACGGCGACCTCGACCTCGACCACCGTCACCCCGACGATCGTCGGCGCGATCCGCTTCGGTTCGGGCGCGGACACCTTCGACGTCCAGACGGGGAACGTGGTGGGCGACCTGTCGTTTGGGGCCGGCGCGGACACCCTGAACATCGGCGGAAGCGCGGTGGTGCTGGGCGCGCTGCGCGATTCGGACGGCCAGCTGGCGATCAATGTCGGCAAGGGCTCGCTGGGCCTGACCAACGCCGAGACCATCAACGCCACCAGCCTGACCCTGGGCGCCGACAGCAAGATGGTGTTCACCGCCGATCCCAGCGCCAACAACGGCGCGGGAGCCAACACCCACCTGGTGGTCTCGGGCTCGGCCAACATCGCCTCGGGCGCCCAGATCGGCCTGCGCCTGACCAGCCTGCTGAGCGCCCCGACCAGCTATACGGTGATCACCGCCGGCTCGCTGACCGCCGGGACGATCAACCAGGACCTGCTGGGCGGCACGCCCTACCTGTACGTCGCCTCCAGCCGCACCGACTCCAACAACGTCTATCTGGACGTCCGTCGCCGCACGGCCGCCGAGATCGGCATGAACGCGACCCAGGCCTCGGCCTATGACGCCACCTTCGCGGCCCTGGGCAAGGACACGGCCATCGCCAACGCCTTCCTCAGCCAGTCGACGAAGGACGGCCTGCTGGGTCTGTACGACCAGATGACGCCCGACCAGGGCGAAGGCTTCTTCGCGGCCCTGCAGGACGTCAACCACGCGATCTCGACCGCCACCGCCTTCCGCCCCGATCCGGGCGACCGCTACGGGCCCGACAGCCTGTGGATCCAGGAGATCAACACCCTGGTGCGGCGCGACACCGACGACACCATGGGATCGGACACCCAGGCCTTCGGCTTCGTCGGCGGCTACGAGGCCATGGGCGACGCCGGCGGCGCCCTGGGCCTGACCCTGGCCTATGTCAGCGTCGAGGAGCACGACATCGCCGCCAAGGTGGGCGAGCAGACCACCGGCAACTTCGTCCAGTTGGGGGCCTACTGGCGCCGATCGATCGGCGGTTGGCGCATGAACGTCGGCGGCGGCGGCGGCTATGGCTGGTACGACGGCGACCGGACGTTCAATTCCGGCGACCTGAACGGCGACGGCGCGGCCGACGTCCAGCGCAGGAACAGCGCCAAGTGGAACGGCTACACCTTCAACGCCTACGCGGGCACGGCCTATGAGGCCAAGTTCGCCGGCCGCTACTTCGTTCGCCCCGAGGCCTATCTCAACTATCTCTACTTGGACGAGGGCGCGCGAAACGAGAAGGGCGGCGGCCCCACAGCCACCCCGAACGCCGAAAACGGCTTCGATCAGAACCGCCAGAAGCGCAAGTCCGACAGCCTGACCGGCGACGTCGGCGTGGTCTTCGGCGCGGACTACGGCCGAGACCTGTGGTGGCGTCCCGAAGTGCGGGTCGGCTACCGCCAGACCCTGGCGGGCAAGCTGGGCGACACGGTCTACAGCTTCGCCTACAGCGGCGCCCCCGTCACCACCTTGGCCGCGGCCGACGACAAGGACGGCGCGGTGACCCTGGGCTTCGCCCTGCGGGCCGGAACCCCCATGTCCTACCTGGCGCTGGAAGCCAACGCCGAGGCGGCCAAGAAGCAGAAGCGCTACAACCTCAAGCTCACCGGGCGGGCGATGTTCTGATCGACCCGCGACCGCAGGTCCCATCGACTTTCGGTCAATTGTACGCACACTGATCAATAGGCCCGCGCTTCGGCGCGGGCCTATTTCGTTTTGAATCCAACCGCCTGCCTGCGTGCGGACCCAAGGGTCCGAAAAGGGACCTGAAGGAAAACTCAAAGCCTTCCGCTCTTATCTCTATTTAACACGTAGGAATAATCGTCTTTTGTCTCGCTAACGGCGACGCCGGCCAAGGCGTCGAGAGGGGAAAACCATGACCAAGATTCACACGACCGCCGGGGCCGCCCTGCGCACGGCGCTGATCGCCGGCGCCTCGCTGATCGCCATGACCGGCGCGGCCCACGCCCAAAGCGCCTCGGGGGCGACCCAGACCCCCGAGCAGCAGCAGGCCCGCATCGAGGCGCTGGAAGCCCAGCTGGAGGCCCTGTCCGGCCAGATCGCCGACCTGAAGGCCGCGACCGCCGCCAGCCTCAAGGACGTGCGCACCGCCCAGGCCCAGACCACTGTCAGCATCGCCGGCGGCAAGCCGACCATCGCCTCGGGCGACGGCGCCTTCAGCGCCAACATCCACGCGGTGATGCAGCTGGACGCCACCTGGTACAACCAGGACAGCGGCCTGCCGGCGACGACCACCGGCCGCGACCTCAACAGCGGCACGAACTTCCGCCGCGCCCGCCTGGGCGTCGACGGCAAGGCCTTCAAGAACTTCGACTACGGCGTGCTGCTGGACTTCGGCGGCGCGGGCACCGACGGCGCGGGCCAGCTGCAGGAGCTGTACCTGCAGTACAACTATGCGCCCTTCAAGGTGAAGGTCGGGGCGTTCGCTCCGAACCTGGGCCTGGAGGACGCGGCCTCGACCAACGGTTCGCTGTTCCCCGAGCGTCCCTCGGGTTCCGAAGCCACCCGCGGCCTGGCCGGCGCCGACCGCCGCATCTCGCTGCAGGCCCAGGCCGTGGGCGAGCGCTGGCTGATCTCGGGCGCGGTGACCGGCGCCAAGGCCGGCGACGGCGCCACCTTCGACGAGCAGCTGGGCTATGTGGGCCGCGTCGCCTTCATCCCGTTCAAGGGCTATGACTGGCTGACCCATGTCGGCGTCAACGCCAGCCGGGTGGCCCAGCCCGCCCAGACCGCCGTGGCCGGCGCCTACCCGATCACCGTGGAAGACCGTCCCGAGCTGCGCACCGACGGCACCCGCCTGGTCAGCACCGGGGCCATCGACTCGTCGGGCGCTCGCCACTACGGCCTCGAACTGGCCGCCCAGAAGAAGAACTTCCTGATCCAGGGCGAGTATTTCGACATCGCGCTGGACCGCCGCAACCGCGCCGCCAATGTCACCGATCCGAAGTTCTCGGGCTGGTACCTCGAGGGCGGCTGGGTGCTGACCGGCGAGCAGCGCAAGTACAACGCCGCCAACTTCGCCTTCGACGCGCCGGCGATCGACAACCCGTTCGACCCCAAGGCCGGCAAGTGGGGCGCCTGGGAACTGGCGGCCCGCTATTCGGTGCTGGACCTGAACCACCACGAATATGCGACCGTGGCGGCCGACCGGGTGCGCGGCGGCGTGCAGGAGATCGCCACCGTCGGCCTGAACTGGTTCCCCAACTCGGTGACCAAGTTCTCGCTGGACTATCTGGACGTCGACGTCGACCGTCGCGACGCCGCCGGGCTCCAGATCGGCCAGAGCTACAAGGCCGTCAACCTGCGCAGCCAGTACGCGTTCTAAGATCGGGCGAAGCCACGTCCCTCTCCGTTCGCGAGGGAGGGACGTGGACCGACGCCCGCGCGGCGTCGCCAGCCAGGGCCAGGCTGGTCGCGAGTATTCAAGATCCACCTTCTCTAGCGAGCGACATCGCCATGACCCAAGATCTCAAGACCCCCACGCGACGCGGCCTCCTGGGCTCGGGCGCCGCCGGCGCCGCGGCCCTGGCCGTTCCCGCCGCCCTGGCCGGCTCGGCCCACGCCCAGGGCGTCAAGCCGCTGACCCTGCTGAACGTCAGCTACGACCCGACCCGCGAGCTCTACAAGGACATCAACGCCGCCTACGCCAAGTACTGGAAGGACAAGGTCGGCCAGACCCTGACCATCAACCAGAGCCACGGCGGCTCGGGCAAGCAGGCCCGCTCGGTGATCGACGGCCTGCAAGCCGACGTCGTCACCCTGGCCCTGGCCTATGACATCGACGAGATCGCCGCCAAGGCCAAGCTGCTGCCGGCCAACTGGCAGTCGCGCCTGCCGCAGAACTCCACGCCCTACACCTCGACGATCGTGTTCCTGGTCCGCAAGGGCAATCCCTGGAAGATCAAGGACTGGGGCGACCTGATCAAGCCGGGCATCGACGTGATCACGCCCAACCCCAAGACCTCGGGCGGGGCGCGCTGGAACTACCTGGCCGCCTGGGCCTGGGCGCTGAAGCAGCCGGGCGGCAGCCCCGCCAAGGCCGAGGCCTTCGTCGGCGAGCTGTTCCGGCACGTGCCGGTGCTGGACACCGGGGCGCGCGGCGCGACGACCAGCTTCACCCAGCGCGGCCTGGGCGACGTGCTGCTGTCGTGGGAGAACGAGGCCTACCTGGCGCAGGAGGAACTGCCGGGCAAGTTCGACATCGTCTATCCGTCGCTGTCGATCCTGGCCGAGCCCCCCGTCGCCCTGGTCGACAAGAACGTCGACCGCCACAAGACCCGTCTGGCGGCCGAGGGCTATCTGAACTTCCTCTACAGCCCCATCGCCCAGGACCTGATCGGCAAGAACTACTACCGCCCGCGCAACGCCGCGGCCGCTGCCAAGTACGCCTCGCGGTTCAAGTCCATCCCGCTGGTGACCATCGACGACACCTTCGGCGGCTGGAAGAAGGCCCAGGCCACCCACTTCGCCGACGGCGGCGTCTTCGACCGGATCTACAAGCCGAAATAGGTCCGGCCGCCCACCCCTGCCGACCTTGGCGGCGGAAACGCTTGGCGTTTCCGCCGTTCCGGGTTTTGCTCGACCGTCTGGAACCCGACTTGCCAGCTGGCGTTCTGGGAACTCACGCGGTGGGTCAGAAGGTCGGGCTTCTCACGAATGACGGATATCCTGCGGTCGGAACGCGCGGCGGAAGACCTGGCCGCCGAGCATGGCGTCGGCGACCCTTTCGCGGCGGCGATCCGCGCCGTTCGCATGGCGATGATCGTCACCGACGCCCATCAGCCCGACAATCCGATCATCTTCGCCAACGACGCCTTCCTGGACTTGACCGGCTATAGCCGCGACGAGGTCATCGGCCGCAACTGCCGCTTCCTGCAGGGGCCCGGCACCGACCCGGCGATGGTCACGCGCCTGCGCCGCGCCGTCGCCGACGGCGAGGACCTCACGATCGACATCCTCAACTACCGCAAGGACGGCACGACCTTCTGGAACGCCCTGAGCCTGTCGCCCGTGCGCGGCGCGAGCGGCGGTATCGACTACTTCTTCGGCTCGCAGCTGAACATCAGCGACAAGAAGCAGGTCGAGTTCGAGCTGGGCGACGCCCGCAGCCGGCTGGAGGCCGCCGTCGAGGCCCGCACCGCCGACCTGACCCAGGCTCTGCAACAGAAGACCGCCCTGCTCCACGAGGTGGACCACCGGGTCAAGAACAACCTCCAGCTCATCTCGTCCCTGCTGCTGCTGCAGAACCGCCGCGTCACCGACCCGGCGGTCAAGAACAGCCTGCGCGGCATGCTGGAGCGGGTCAGCGCCATCGCCACCGTCCATCGTCGCCTGTTCCAGAGCGACGACGTCGAGCGCTTCGACGTCTCGGCCTTCGTGCGCGACCTGGTCAACGACATGATGGGCGCGGCGCGGCGCGAGGACATCAAGGTCCGCCTGGACCTGGAGCGCGTCGACATCGCCGCCTCCAAGGCCGCCCCCCTGGCCCTGGTGATCAGCGAACTGTTCTCCAACGCCCTGCGCCACGCCTTCCCGCCCGAGGCCATGAACGGCCGCCAGGGCGAGATCTTCGTCGGCATCGCACGCCAGAATGGAGATTTCCGGATCGAAATCACCGATGACGGCGTTGGACAGGAGAGTTCCGCATCGTCGGGCGGATTCGGTCTGACCATCGTCCAGCTGCTGTGCCAGCAGCTTAAGGCGCGGACCGAGACCACACCCGCCGACCCCGGGACGCGCGTCGTGGTGCACTTGCCGGTCAATGGCGTTCATCACTGAAGAAGGTTGATGTGGTGATGACCGAGCGCCCGCTCGACGTTCTGATCGTGGAAGACGAGGTCCTGCTGGCCACAGAGCTGGAGTTCCTGGTCGAGGAGGTCGGGTTCCATTCCGTCGGCCTGGCCATGAGCTCGGACGAGGCCGTGGCCCTGGCCTGCGACCTACATCCGGACCTTGCCCTGGTCGACGTCCACCTCCGCGACGGCCCCACGGGCGTCGAGGTCGCCCGCACCATCCATAACGACTGCGGCGGCGTGGCCCTGTTCATGACCGCCAATGTCAAGCGCCTGCCCGACGACTTCGCCGGCGCCTGCGGGGTGATCGGCAAGCCCTATTCCGAACACGGCGTGAAGACCGCCCTGTCCTATCTGACCGTCTGCCTGCGCGAGGGCCAAGCGCCCGGCCCGCCGCCGATCGGGCTGGAGCTGTCGCCGGCCTATGCCGAGCGTTGGGGCCTCTCGGCCCTGCCCCAAGCCGTCTAGGCATGGGCGTTCCGCTTGTGGCTTCCGTTGTCGGCACGGCGGCCGCCCTGCTGTCGATCACCAGTTTCGCCCCGCAGATCGTCAAGATCTGGCGCGAGAAGGACGCCTCCTCGGTGTCGCTGCGCACCTATGTCGTCACCGTCACCGGCTTTTCCTGCTGGATCGCCTATGGCGTGCTGATCAAGGCCTGGCCGGTGATCGCCTCGAACACCGCCTGCCTGCTGATGTCCGGCGCGGTTCTGGCGCTGAAGTGGCGATTCAGCCGCGAGGGTGACTGAGCCCCCTGCCTGTCATCCCGGGCCGGCGGCGCGGAGATCGCGGATGACAATCGAGGTTGAAGACGTGACAGGGGTCCCCACGTCCGCTATCGAGGCGCGCCTTTCGCCTTACAGGACCGCCGCCTTGACCGACGTCGCCGAGGAAGCGGGCTGGGCCACCGCCAAGACCCTGGCCGAAGCCCTGCCCTACATCCAGATCTACGACCGCGAGACGGTGGTGATCAAATACGGCGGCCACGCCATGGGCCAGGAGCAGGTGGCCAAGCTGTTCGCGGCCGACGCCGTGCTGCTCAAGCTGCTGGGCGTCCATCCGGTCGTGGTGCACGGCGGCGGTCCGCAGATCAGCCGCATGCTCGACAAGGCCGGCGTCAAGTCGACCTTCGTCGACGGGCTGCGCGTCACCGACGAGGCGACGATGGAAGTGGCCGAGATGGTGCTGTCGGGGGCCATCAACAAGGAAATCGCCAACTGGATCACGCTCGCGGGCGCTGAAGCCGACGTGCGCGGCGTGGGCCTGTCGGGCAAGGACGCCCGGATGATCACCGCCGAGAAGGTCACCCGCACCCGCAAGGATCCGGGCAGCAACATCGAGCAGGCGGTCGACCTGGGCTTCGTGGGCGAGCCGACCAAGATCGACCCGCACATCATCCAGGCCCTGCTGACCTCGGAGACCGACTACATCCCGGTGATCGCCCCGATCGGCGTGTCCGAACAAGGCCAGACCTTCAACATCAACGCCGACACCGTGGCCGGCGCGCTCGCGGGCGCCTTGAAGGCCAAGCGGATGCTGATGCTGACCGACATCGCCGGGGTGCTGGACGGCGAGGGCCAGCTGATCCGCCAGATGACCGTCGCCGAGGCCCGCGGCCTGATCGAGAGCGGCGTGGCCAGCGGCGGCATGATCCCCAAGCTGGAGAACGCCATCCACGCGGTGGAGTCCGGCGTCGAGGCCGTGGTCATCCTGGACGGTCGCCGCCCCCACGCCATGCTCGTCGAACTGTTCAGCGAGCACGGCGCGGGCACGCTGATCTCGAAATGAGCGGGCTCGACCTGACCCCAGATCTCCGGCACGTTGAGACTTGGCTGTTCGATCTCGACAACACCCTCTATCCGGCCGAATGCGAGTTCATGGCCCTGATCGAGGGCAAGATGACCGACTTCATGGAGCGGGCCACCGGCCTGCCTCGCGAAAAGGCCCGGGCCATCCAGAAGCGCTACTACACCGAGCACGGCACCACCCTGGCCGGGCTGATGGCCCATCACGGTATCGAGCCGAAGGAATTCCTCGACGAGGTGCACGACGTCTCGATGGACTGCCTGACGCCCGACCCGGCGCTGCGGGCGGCGATCGAGGCCCTGCCGGGACGCCGGCTGGTGTTCACCAACGGCTCGCTGGGCCACGCCGACCGGGTGCTGAACCACCTGGGCCTGGCGCACCTGATGGAGGACGTCTTCGCCATCGAGACGGCCGACTACCTGCCCAAGCCGGCCATGGCCACGTTCGAGAAGGTGGTCGCCCGCCACGCCCTGGCCCCGCCGGCCACCGCCTTCTTCGAGGACAGCGAGAAGAACCTCGCCCCCGCCGCGCTGCTGGGCATGACCACCGTCCTGGTCGGCGCCCACGCGGCCGCCTCGACCGCCGATTTCGTCCATCACCGCACGCACGACCTCGCCAGGTTCCTGACCTCGGCGCGCCTGAAGGAAGCCTCACGATGACCGCCCTGACCCTCGCCGATCTTCAGACCGAAGTCGAAGCTGCCTGGGAGGCCCGCGACGGCGTCTCCACCGCCACCACCGGCCCGGTGCGCACGGCGGTCGAGGAGACCCTGCTGATGATCGACGCCGGCAAGGTGCGGGTGTCGGAAAAGATCGACGGCGAGTGGACCACCCACCAGTGGCTGAAGAAGGCGGTGCTGCTGTCGTTCCGCCTGAACCCCAACAAGGTCATGCACGCCGGGACCCTGGGCGGGGCGGTGGGTCCGTGGTGGGACAAGGTCCCCAACAAGTTCGACGGCTGGGACGCCCCGCAGTTCGAGGCCGCCGGCTTCCGCGCCGTGCCCGGCTCGATCGTCCGCCGCGGCGCCTATGTCGGCAAGAACGTCATCCTGATGCCGTCGTTCGTGAACATCGGCGCCTATGTGGACGACTCCACCATGGTCGACACCTGGGTGACGGTCGGCTCGTGCGCCCAGATCGGCAAGCGCGTCCACCTGTCGGGCGGCGTCGGCATCGGCGGCGTGCTGGAGCCCCTGCAGGCCAACCCGACCATCATCGAGGACGACTGCTTCATCGGCGCCCGCTCGGAAGTGGTCGAGGGCGTGGTGGTCGGCGAGGGCAGCGTCCTGTCGATGGGGGTGTTCATCTCGGCCTCGACCAAGATCGTCGACCGCGCCACCGGCCAGATCCACATCGGCAAGGTGCCGCCCTACAGCGTCGTGGTGCCCGGCAGCCTGCCCGACAAGAACGGCGGCCCCAGCCTGTCCTGCGCGGTGATCGTCAAGACCGTCGACGCCAAGACGCGATCCAAGACCTCGATCAACGACCTGCTGCGGGACTAGGCGCGAGGTACCCCCTCAGTCGCTCCGCGACAGCTCCCCAGAGGGGGAGCATCTGGCGCGGACAAGCTCCTCCCCCTTTGGGGGAGGTGGCCCGGAGGGCCGGAGGGGGATCGCCGCGCCGAGGAAAACGCCATGACCGCCACCCTGACCGCCCTGCGCAACGGCGACCTGGCCGGCGCTCGCGAACTGCGGCTCCGCGAGCGGCTGACCGCGTTCCCGTCCGAGATCTTCGCCCTGGCCGAGACGCTGGAGGTGCTGGACCTCAGCGGCGGCGCCCTGACCAGCCTGCCCGACGACCTGGACCGGCTGACCAAGCTGCGGGTGCTGTTCTGCTCGGGCAACCGGTTCGAGCGGCTGCCGCCAGCCCTGGGCGACTGCCCGGCGCTGAGCCAGGTCGGCTTTCGCGGTTGCGGCCTGCGCGAGATCCCGGCCGAATCCCTGCCGCCCGCCCTGCGCTGGCTGACCCTGACCGACAACGCCATCGAAACCCTGCCGGCCGCGCTGGGCGAGCGGCCCTTGCTTCAGAAGCTGATGCTGTCGGGCAATCGGCTGGAGGCCCTGCCGGACAGCCTGGCCGGCCATTCGCGGCTGGAACTGCTGCGCCTGGCGGCCAACCGCTTCGAGGCCCTGCCCGGCTGGCTGGCGGAGGCCCCGAACCTGGCGTGGCTGGCCTGGGCCGGCAATCCGTTCGACCATGGCGCGCCGCCGTCCGGGCGGACCGTCGCCTGGTCGGCCCTGCGGCCGGGCCGTCCGCTGGGCGAGGGCGCCTCGGGCCTGGTCCAGGCGGCCGAGTGGACCGACGGCGCCCAAACCCATCCCGTCGCCCTGAAGCTTTTCAAGGGGGCGATGACCAGCGACGGCCTGCCCGAGCGCGAGATGGCCGCCTGCCTGGCCGCCGGCGAGCATCCGAACCTGACCGGCGCCCTGGGCCAGCTGGTCGACCATCCCGACGGCGCCCAGGGCCTGCTGATGGCCCTGCTGCCGCCGGACTGGCGGGTGCTGGCCGGACCGCCCAGCCTGGAGAGCTGCTCGCGCGACGTCTACGACCCGGCCCTGCGCCTGGACCTCGACGTCGCCCTGCGCATCGCCCGCGACGTGGCGACCGGCGCGGCCCACCTGCATGCCAAGGGCCTGTCGCACGGCGACCTTTACGCCCACAACATCCTGTGGGACGGCGCAATCGGACAGGCCGTGCTCAGCGACCTGGGCGGGGCCTCGTTCCTGCCGAACGGTCCCGGCGACCGGCTGGACCGCCTGGACGTCCTGGCCTTCGGCCGGCTGCTGGCCGAGTTGCTGGCGCGGGTCGACGGAGCGCCGCCCGCCGCCGTCCAGGGCCTGCTGGCCGACTGCCTCGGCGCCGACGCGCCGTCCCGGCCGAGCCTGGCGCACGCCGCCAACGTCCTCGGCTGACGGGGACACGCCCTTGCGGCGTGTCCCCCGATGAAGAGCGCCGCGCCTGGACGTGGGGACACGCCGCGAGGGCGCGTCCCCGCTCTAGTACGGCGTTCCGTCCTTCCGCCGGTAGAAATCCTCCCCCGCCCGCGCGACCATGTCGATGTCGCTGTAGGTGCAGGTGTCCTGGCCCGGTCGGCGCGAGCCCATCTCCAGCAACACCGCCTCGCGGTCGGAGCGGTTCTCCAGGTGGTGCCCGTTCGCGACGCCGGCCTTGAAGCCCGCGCAGTCGCCGGCCCGCAAGACGGTCTCGCCGGCGTCATCGACCAGCACCACCTCGCCCCCGACCACCCAGACGAACTCGTCCTCGGCCGAGTGCCAGTGGCGCTGGCTGCTCCATTGGCCGGGCGGCAGGCGCATCAGGTTGACGCCGAACTGGTCCAGCCCCGCGAGGTCGCCCAGGGCCCAGCGCCGCCGTCCCTGGCACTTGGCGTCGTGAGGCGGCGGATAGTCGGTTCCGACCCGTGTGGGCGCGGCGGGGATGTCGATCTTGGGCATGGCGGCGTTCTCGGGTTTGCGTCGGGCGTCGGGGGAGCCTAAAGCCAGCACGATGACCGACGCCAGCCTCTCCCTCGACCCCGTCGCCCTCGCCCAGGCTCTGATCCGCCGTCCGTCGGTGACCCCGGCCGACGAGGGCGCGATGGACATCCTGCAGCGCCAGCTGGAGACCCTCGGTTTCGCCTGCCGACGCATGAAATTCGGCGAGATCGAGAACCTCTACGCCCGGCGCGGGACGGCGCGGCCCAACCTCTGCTTCGCCGGCCATACCGACGTGGTGCCGGTCGGCGACGGCGAGGCCTGGACGGCCGGTCCCTTCGAGGCCGAGATTCGCGACGGCGTGCTCTACGGCCGCGGCGCTGTCGACATGAAGAGCGCCATCGCCGCCTTCGTCGCCGCCGTTTCCCGCCTGCCGCAGGATCTGCCCGGCTCGCTCAGCTTCCTGATCACCGGCGACGAGGAGGGCGTGGCCGAGGACGGCACCGTCCGCGTCGTCCAGGCCCTGGCGGCGGAGGGCGAGGTCATCGACCACTGCATCGTCGGCGAGCCGACCAGCGCCAACCTGCTGGGCGACATGGTCAAGATCGGCCGGCGCGGCAGCATCAACGCCTGGATCGCGGTGGACGGCAAGCAGGGCCACGTGGCCTATCCTCACCGGGCGGCCAACCCGATCCCGGTGCTGGTCGACATCCTCTCGCGCCTGCAGTCGCGCATGCTGGACGAGGGCTACACCGGTTTCCAGCCGTCGAACCTGGAGGTCACCACGGTCGACGTCGGCAACACCGCCACCAACGTCATCCCCGCCAGCGCCAAGGCCCGGATCAACATCCGCTTCAACCCGGCTCATAAGGGCAAGGACCTGCAGGCCTGGATCGAGCACGAGTGCCGCGAGGCCGCCGAGGGCTTTTCGGGCCGGGTCGAGGCGCTGTGCAAGATCAGCGGCGAGGCCTTCCTGACCGAGCCGGGCGCCTTCACCGACGTGATCGTCGGCGCCGTCGGCGACGCCACCGGCCGCACGCCGGAGCTGTCCACCACCGGCGGCACCAGCGACGCCCGGTTCATCCGCAGCCTGTGCCCGGTGGTCGAGTTCGGCCTGGTCGGCTCGACCATGCACCAGGTCGACGAGCGAGTTCCGATCCAGGAGGTCGAGGACCTGGCCAACATCTACCAGGCCCTGATCGGCCGCTATTTCGCGGCCTTCGCCTGATGGGCCGCGCGGCCCTGGCGAGCTGGCCCTTCTGGGCGCTGGCCTCGGCGGTGTTCGCGGCCCTGACCGCCATCCTGGCCAAGGTCGGGATCGACGGCGTCGGCTCCAACCTGGCGACGTTCATCCGCACCGTGGTGATCCTGGGCTTCGCGGGCCTGATCCTCACCGTGGCCGGCGAATGGCGCGCGCCGGGCTCGATCGCGCCGCGCTCGTGGCTGTTCCTGATGCTGTCGGGCCTGGCCACGGGGGCTTCGTGGCTGTGCTATTTCCGCGCCCTGAAGCTGGGCGAGGCGGCCAAGGTCGCGCCGGTCGACAAGCTGTCGGTGGTGTTCGTGGCGATCATCGCCGCCGTGTTCCTGGGCGAGAAGCTGTCGTCGCTGAACTGGCTGGGCGTGGCCCTGATCGCCGCCGGGGCGGTGCTGGTCGCGGTGCGGGTCTAGCCATGGACGAGCTCTCGATCGCCGACGTCCTGGCCGAGGTGGCCGTGCTGGTGAAGCCGCACTTCGGCAAGGGCCGGCCCGCCGACTACATCCCGCAACTGGCCAGCGTGCCGCCGAGCAAGTTCGGCATGGCCGTGCGGCTGGTCTCGGGCGAGGAAGCGGTGATCGGCGACGCCGACGAGGGCTTCTCGGTCCAGAGCATCACCAAGGTGTTCTCCCTGGGCCTGGCCCTGAACCGCTTCGGCGACGAGGTCTGGACCCGGGTCGGCAAGGAGCCGTCGGGCACGCCGTTCAACCACCTGTCCCAGCTGGAGGCGGAAGAGGGCGTGCCGCGCAACCCGTTCATCAACGCCGGGGCCATGGCCGTCTGCGACCAGCTGATGGACGTGTTCAAGGACCCGCCGGCCCTGGTGCGCGGCTTCGCGGGCTTCCTGGCCGGCGAGAAGGTCGAGATCGACGAGACGGTGGCCGCGTCCGAGCTGGCCAACGCCTGGCAGAACCGCGCCATCGCCAACCTGATGCGCGGCAAGGGCACGATCAACCACGACCCCGAGGCCGTGGTCGCCGCCTATTGCCGCCAATGCGCCCTGACCATGAGCTGCCGCCAGCTGGCGCGGGCCATGCTGCCCCTGGCGGCCGGCGGCTTCTCGCCGATCGTCGAGGAGACCATCTTCCCCGAGCGCCTGACCCGGCGCCTGAACGCCCTGCTGCTGACGTGCGGCATCTATGACAGCGTCGGCAGCTTCGCCTATCGCGTCGGCCTGCCGGCCAAGAGCGGGGTCGGCGGCGGAATCGTCGCCATCGTGCCGGGCAAGGCGGCGATCGCGGTGTGGTCCCCGGCGCTGGACCGCTTCGGCACCTCGGTGGTCGGCACGGTGGCGCTGGAGCGGTTCACGCAGCTAACCAACTGCTCGGTGCTGTAGGGAGCTAACCGCGCTTGGACCCCAGAGGCCTCCCGGGGCGTTGGTGTCGCTCCTCAGTCCTCACGGGAGCACGGCGACATGAGCATCTTCAGCACCATCATGGGCAAGATCTTCGGCCACAAGGCCAAAACGGCCCCGACCGCGACGGCGACCAAGCCCGCGCCGGCCCCCGCCCCGGCCCCGACGCCCGCCGCCGCCCCGGTCGCGCCGGCCCCGCCGCCCCAGCCCGTCGACGTCGCCGCCGTGCTCGACGACCTGGCCGCCAACGCCGGCCAGAAGCTGGACTGGCGCCATTCGATCGTCGACCTGATGAAGCTGGTCGGCCTGGAGAGCAGTCTCGCCGAACGCAAGGAGCTCGCCGACGAGCTGGGCTACACCGGCGACAAGGGCGACAGCGCGGCCATGAACATCTGGCTGCACAAGCAAGTGATCCGGAAGCTGTCGGAGAACGGCGGCAAGGTCCCGGCGGAGTTGGTGGACTAGTCAGCGCGGAAGACCCCCTCCGGCCCTCCGGACCACCTCCCCCAATGGGGGAGGATCTGGGGGCCGCGTTCTCGAGATGCTCCCCCTCTGGGGGAGCTATCGCGGAGCGACTGAGGGGGTCTTCACTCCCCCTCGTACCCCACGCCCGTCAGGTACAGCCCGTCGGCCGGGGCCACGGGCCCGCAGGCCGTGCGGTCCCTGGCCTCCAGCGCCGCGCGGACTTCGGCGGCGGTCCAGCGCCCGACCCCGACCTCGGCCAGGGTGCCGGTCATCGACCGCACCTGGCGGTGCAGGAACGAACGGGCCTCGAACACCAGGTGGACCTCGTCGCCCACCCGCGACACCCGCGCCACGTCCAGCGTCTTGACCGGCGACTTCGACTGGCAGGCCATGTCGCGGAAGGTTGTGAAGTCGTGCAGGCCCACCAGGGCCTGGGCGGCCGCGTGCATGGCGTCGGCGTCCATGGCCTTCTTCATGTGCCAGACCTTGCCCTGGTCGAGGGCCGGCGGGGCGGGGCGGTTGAGGATGCGGTAGAGGTAGCGCCGCTCGTTGGCCGAGAACCGGGCGTGCCAGCCCTCCGGCGCGACGGCGCAGTCCAGCACGCTGACCGCTTCGCGCATCAGGTGGGCGTTCAGGGCGTTCATCACCGTCTGAGCCGGCCAGTCGCGCTCGAGGTCGACCTGCACCACCTGGGCGGTGGCGTGGACGCCGGTGTCGGTGCGGCCCGCCGCCGCGATGCGGATCTGCTGGCCGGTGAAGGCCTTGACCGCCGCCTCGATCGCCCCCTGCACAGACGGCTGCGCGGCCTGGGCCTGGAAGCCGTTATAAGGCCGGCCGTCGTATTCGATCGTCAGGCGGTAGCGGGGCATCAGGCCAGGACCGTCTCGGCCGCCAGCGGGAAGCCGCGCACGAAGACCTCGGCGTCCTGGGCGCCCTTGCCCTCGCGCTGGGCCTTGAGTAGGCGGACGGCGCCGTCCCCGCAGGCGATCAACAAGGCCTCGTCCAAAGCGACGCCGGGCGCGCCCTCGCCGTCCTCGACGCGCGACAGCAGCGCCTTCACCCGCACCGGCCCCTTGTCGCTGGGCGCCTCGAACCACGCGCCGGGGAACGGCGACAGACCGCGGATGTGGCGGTCGACCTCGGCGGCGGGACGGGTCCAGTCGATGCGGGCCTCGGCGGCCTTGATCTTCCTGGCGTAGGTGACGCCGTCCTCCGACTGCGGCGTCTCGCGGGCCGCGCCGCGCTCGATGGCCCCCAGGGCGACGGGCAGCATGCGCGCGCCGACGGCGGCCAGCTTGTCGTGCAGGGTCCCGGCGGTCTCCAGCGCGTCGATCCGCACCTGCTCGCCCATCAGCACCGGGCCCTCGTCCAGGCCCTCGCTCATCCGCATGACCTGGACGCCGGTCACCGCGTCGCCGGCCATGATCGCCCGCTGGATCGGCGCGGCGCCGCGCCAGCGTGGCAGCAGGCTGGCATGCAGATTGAAGCAGCCCAGGCGCGGCGCCTCCAGCACCTCGCGCACCAGGATCTGGCCGAAGGCCACGACCACGGCGGCGTCGAGGTCCAGGGCGCGGAAGGCTTTGATCTCCTCGGCGGTCTTCATCGAGGCCGGCGTGCGCACGGACAGGCCCAGGCTTTCGGCGAAGGCGTGGACCGGAGAGGGCTTGAGGTCGTGTCCCCGGCCGCGCGGGGCGGGCGGCTGGGAATAGACGCAGGCGATCTCGTGGCCGGCGGCGACCAGCTCGGCCAGGCAGGCGACGGAGAATTCGGGGGTTCCAAGGAAGGCGAGGCGCATGGCGGACGTTTAGACGGCGCAGTCGGTCTTAGGAAGGTGGGGTCTTAGGAAGGTGGGGCGCCACAGAGTCGGAACCTCGACCGTAGAGCGCCGTTCTATGGGCGACCCTTTCCAGGAGGAAACGCCATGCGCTCCATCACCCTGTTCGCCGTCGCCGGCTTGGCCGCCCTGTCGCTGGCCGCCTGCTCCGACGAGCACGCCACCCAGATCAAGGAAGGCGCCAAGGCGGCCGGTTCCGAGATCAAGCGGGCGGCGACCGACATCAAGAACGACCCCGACGTCAAGGAGGCGGGCACGGCCCTGAAGGAAAGCACCGAGGAAGCCGCCGCCGACGCCAAGGTCGCGGCCGGCCAGGCCGTCGACAAGGCCCAGGAGGTCGGCGCCAAGGCCGGCCAGGAAACCAAGGAAGCCGCGGCCGACATCAACGCCGACGCCAAGAAGGCCGGCTCGGACGCCAAGAAGGAAGTGCACGAGGCGACGCGGTAGGACGCGGGCGCCGCGTGTGGTCCTCGTCCTTCGACAAGCTCAGGATGAGGACCATTACCACTCAGGCAGTCGAAAAACCTCATCCTGAGCTTGTCGAAGCACGAGGTTTTCGCTTCGCCGAGGTTTAAGCCGCCCTACGGGCCTTCTTGACCTTGCTGATCGCCCGGTCGCGCTTCAGGCGCGACAGGTGGTCGATGAACAGCACGCCCTTCAAGTGGTCCATCTCGTGCTGGATGCAGACCGCGAACAGGTCTTGCGCCTCTTCCTCGACCGCCTCGCCCTGGTAGTTCAGGTAGCTGATCTTGACGCGGGCCGGACGCTCGACGGCGTCATAGACCTCGGGCACCGACAGACAGCCTTCCTCGTACGAGAACAGCTCTTCGGATTCCCAGGTGATCTTCGGATTGACGAAGTAGCGGGGGGCCGGCTCCTCGCCCTCGCGGGCCAGGTCCATGACGATGACATTGACCAGCTCGCCGACCTGCACGGCGGCCAGGCCGATGCCGGGGGCGTCGTACATGGTCTCCAGCATGTCGTCCATCAGGGCGCGCAGCTCGTCCGTGACAGGGGGCACGTCCTTGGAGACCTGCTTGAGGATCGCCAGGTCGGCGGGGTTATCGACGGTGAGGATGCGACGGATGGCCATGATATCGCTCAGGTAAGCGCAGCGCCGTCCGGGGTCAAGGCGACGGAGGGACGCGGCAGGAGGACGCTGGGGGTGCAAGGGCCCCCTCAGTCGCTCCGCGACAGCTCCCCCAAAGGGGGAGCATCTAGCGCGATTAGATCCTCCCCCTCTGGGGGAGGTGGCCCGGAGGGCCGGAGGGGGTCGCGGCGCTAAGGCTTGGCCTGCAGCCTGGCAACCGGCGCTTCGGCCGGCGTTTCCGCCAGCTTGACCAGCGGCCGCACGGCGTTCTCCACCGGCGTCAGTTCGCCGATCTCCTTGCCCTCGTGGTCGACCGACAGGTCCTCGAAGCGGCGGGCCTGGGTCAGGACCTGGCTTTCCAGCGAGCCGACGAACTGGTTGTAGCGGCCCACCGCCGCCTCCAGCGCCTTGCCCACCGACCCGGCATGGGCCCCCATCACGGCGATGCGCTTGTAGAGCTCGCGGCCCACGGCGACGATGGCGGCGGCGTTCTTGGCCTGGTCCTCGGCCCGCCAGCCATACGCAACAGCCTTGCAGAGCGCGAACAGGGTGGTGGGGGTGACCAGCAGCACCCGGCGGTCCATGGCCTCGGTCATCAGGTCGGGCAGGCGGTCCAGCGCAGCAGCCAGGAAGCCGTCCCCGGGCACGAACATGGCCACGAAGTCGGGCGAGCCCTCGCTGGCGAACTGGTCCCAGTAGGCTTTCGCCGACAGGCCTTGCATGTGAGCGCGGACGCTGGCGGCGTGGCGGGCCAGGGCGCTTTCCTTCAGGTGATCCTCGGTGGCCTCCTGGGCCTCGAGGAAGGCGTTCAGCGAGCACTTGGCGTCGATCACGAAGACCCCGCCGCCCGGCATCTTGACCTTGACGTCGGGCCGCCGGCGGCCCTCGTCGCTGTCGACGCTGAACTGCTCCTCGAAGTCGAAGCGGGTGTTGAGGCCGGCGGCCTCGAGAACGTTACGGAGAGTCTGCTCGCCCCAGCGGCCCTGGACGCCGGCCCCGCGCCGCAGGGCGGCCGACAGCTTGCGGGCCTCGAACTGGGTGGCGGTCGAGGCCTCCATCAGGGCGGCGATCTGGGCCTTGAGGCCGCCGGTCTCCTCGGCGCGGGCCTTCTCGACGGCGGTGACCTGGGCCTCGAACTTGGCCAGGGTCTCGGCCACCGGCTTGAGCTGGGCCTCCAGCCGCTGCTGGCTCAGCAGCTCGCGGCTCTTGAAGTTCTCCTCGGTGCGCTTGATCAGCGCCTCGGCCACGGTGTTGGCGGTCATGGTCGCCTGCTGGGCGGCCTGGGCGCGGATCAGTTCGCCCTGGGTGGCGGCCTGGTCCTCCAGCAGCCGGGCCCGCTCGTCGGCCTGGACCAGCTTGGCGTTCAGCTCCCAGGCCCGGGCCTCGGCCCGGCCGGCGCGGCCCATGGCCCAGACGGCGACCGCGGCGGCGGCGGCGGCCACCAGCAGCAGGACGAGGGCGAGGATCAGGAACGGATCGGAAAAGTTCATGCTCCGTTCTTAGCCGGAGTCGGGCTCCGGAAGAACCCCCTCAGTCGCTTCGCGACAGCTCCCCCAGAGGGGGAGCATCTGGTCGCGCTAGATCCTCCCCCTTTGGGGGAGGTGGCCCGGAGGGCCGGAGGGGGGTCACGCCGGCCGCCTTGCCCGCAGCGCCTGGGCGATCGTCCCGTCGTCCAGCCAGTCGAGGTCCCCGCCCACCGGCACGCCGCGCGCCAGCATGGTCACCGAGACGCCGGTCGGCGCCAGGCGGTCGGCCAGGTAATGGGCCGTGGTCTGGCCGTCCACCGTGGCCGGCAGGGCCAGGATGACCTCCTGGATCTCGCTGTTGCTGGCCCGACCCAGCAGTTCGCCGACCCGCAGCGCTTCGGGACCCACGCCGTCCAGCGCCGACAGCAGGCCGCCCAGCACGTGGTAGCGGCCCTTGAACGAGCCGCCGCGCTCCATGGCCCACAGCGAACCCACCTCCTCGACCACGCACAGCAGGCGATTGTCGCGGGTGGCGTCGGAGCAGACGGCGCAGGGATCGGAGGTGTCCAGCGAACCGCAGACCGAGCAGGTGCGCACCTTGGCCTGGGCGTCGACGATCGCCGCGGCCAGCGGCGCCAGCAGGGTGTCGCGCTTCTTCAGCAGGGCCAGCGCCGCCCGCCGGCCCGAGCGCGGACCCAGGCCCGGCAGCTTGGACAGCAGGGCGATCAGACGCTCGATCTCGGGTCCGGCGGAAGCGGCCATCAGTCGTCCTTGCGCGGCGCGGCCAGCGGCTGGGGCCGACGACCGGCCTCCAGCAGGGGCAGGCCCGCCTCGGTCGGCAGGTAGATGATCTGGTGACCGCCCTTCTCCGAAGTCTCCTGCAGCATCTCGATATAGCGCCAGCGCAGGTAGCCCTCGGGGCCGCCCAGGCTCTCGGCAATGATCTTGTTGGCCTGGGCCACGCCTTGGGCGCGACGGACTTCGGCCTTGGCGTCGTAGTCGGCCGCCTCGAACTTGGCCAGGGCCTCCTGCACCCGCACCTGCCGGTTCTGGGTGGCCCGCGCCAGTTCGGCCTCGCCGTGCTTGCGCGCCGCGAAGACGCTGTACTGCGGCCAGCCGATCAGCAGGCCGATGATGATGACGAGGATCAGGCCGATCCCCAGCAAACCCGCACCGCGCATGTCTTCCCCCATGTCTTCGGACCCGATCAAGCCCGGCCCCTCAAGGCTTGGCTACTCGGGTGACCTGCGAATAGACCACCCGCCACTGGCCGTCGCGCTTGGCCCAGGTGTCCACGAAGCGCACGACCAGGGCGAAGCGCTGGCCGCCGTCCGCGCCGGTCATGTTGACCCGGCCGCCCAGCAGGGCGGTGTCGCCGAGGACCTTCTCGACCGGCGCCTCGATGGTGAAAGGGTCGAGCTTGAAGCCGGGCGCCACGTAGTCGGCGATCAGCTTGGCCTTGTCCTGGACCTGGCCCGCGCCGTTGACCAGCACGTAGTCGTCGGCCACCAGGCGCTCCAGCGCGGCGCGGTCGCCGTTCACCTGGGCCGCGTCATAAGCGTGGGCGGCGGCGGCCAGGTCGGCCGGCAGCGGGTCCGCCAGGGCGACGGTTGGAACGGCCAAGGCCAAAGTGATCGCGACGGTGCTGAAGTTGAGCATCTGATCTCCTGGTCCCCTTAGTTCCGCTCATCCCGGCGAATGCCGGGACCCAGATGGAATGGCTTTGGGCCTGACGCCATGACCGCTGAGCCCTTCCAATCCATCACACCGCTAAGGGATCTGGGTCCCGGCATTCGCCGGGATGAGCGGAGAAGTCAAACCGACGGGCGCATTCCTAGAACTTCATGCCCGGCAAACCGCCCATCATGCCGGCCATCGGACCGGCGGCTTCCTGCATCAACTGGGCCTGCTTGGCGTCGAGCTTCTTCTTGGCGTCGGCGTGGGCGGCGACGATCAGGTCGGCGATCACCTCGCCCTCGCCCGGCTCGACCAGGCTCTCGTCCAGCACCACCTTGGCGAGCTCGCCGGAGCCCTTGAGGGTGACGGTGACCATGCCGCCCCCCGCCGTGCCGTCGACGGTCAGCTCGGCGAGCCGCGCCTGGGCGTCGGCCAGTTTCTGCTGCATCTCCTGGGCCTGCTTCATCAGGCCGCCGAGGTCTTTCATGGGTTCTGCTCCGTTTTCAAGCTCCCCTTCCCCTTGATGGAAGGGGGAAGGGAGAGATCTATAAATCCTCGACGTCGTCCGGCTCGATCGACGGCGCCTGGGGCGTCAGGATCGTGCGGACCTCGACGATTTCGGCGCCGGGAAAGGCGCTGAGCACCGAGGCGACGAACGGGTCGGACTTGATCGCCGCCAGTTCTTCGCGCTCCTCACGCTTCTGGCGCTCGAACAGGCTCTCGGCCCCGCCGCCGCCCTCGGCCGCCACCAGCCAGGGCTGGCCGGTCCATTCCTTCAGCGCCCGCACCAGCCGGCCGGCCAGGTTGCCGGGCGCGCCGGGGGCCGGTTCGAAGGTGATCGCGCCGGGCCGGAAGCTGATCGGGCGAACATATTGCTCGACGTCCAGGCGCAGGCCGATGTCGCGCTTCTCGGCGATCAGCTTCACGACGTCCTCGAAGGAGGCCAGGGTCGGCGCGGCCTGGGCGGCCGGCGCGGCCATCACCCGGGCCTGGGCGTTGACGGCGCCGCCGCCTCCGCCGCCGCCCATCGAACCGCCACCACCGCCGCCTGGACCGCCGCCGACCGGCTGCCCGTCGCGCAGGGCCTTCAGCGCCTCTTCCGGGCCGGGCAGGTCGGCGGCGTAGCACAGGCGGATGATCGCCATCTCGGCCGCGGCCATGGCGTCGGGCGCGCGGCGCACCTCGTCATGGGCCTTCAGCAGCATCTGCCACAGGCGCGCCAGGGTCCCGGCCGAGGTCTGGGCGCCGATCGAGGTCAGGCGCGCGGCCTGCTCCTTGGGCATGGACAGGGCGTCCGGCCCCAGGGCCTTGGCCACCGAGGCGGCGTGGCAGTGGTCCAGCAGGTCCAGCATGACCACGGCCGGATCTGCGCCGAACCCCCACAGGGCGCGGAAGCCCTTCAGCGACTCGCCCGGCTTGCCGCTCATCACGTTCTCGAACAGGGCGATGGTCTGGCCGCGGTCGGCCAGGCCCAGCATGTCGCGGACCACGGCGGCGGTGACGGTCGAGCCTCGCTCGCCCTGGACGATGGCCTGGTCCAGCAGCGACAGGCCGTCGCGCACCGAGCCCTCGGCGGCCCGGGCGATCAGCGCCAGCCCGTCCTCCTCGACCTTGGCCCCTTCCTTGGCGGCGATCTTGCCGAAGTGCTTGACCAGCACGTCCGGCTCGACCCGGCGCAGGTCGAAGCGCTGGGTGCGCGACAGGATCGTCACCGGCACCTTGCGGATCTCGGTGGTGGCGAAGATGAACTTGGCGTGCGGCGGCGGCTCTTCCAGCGTCTTCAGCAGGGCGTTGAACGCCGCCGTCGACAACATGTGCACTTCGTCGATGATGTAGACCTTGTAGCGCGCCTCGACCGGGGCGTAGCGCACCCCGTCCAGCAGCTCGCGCATCTCGTCGACCTTGGTGCGGCTGGCGGCGTCCAGCTCCAGCACGTCCATGTGCCGGCCCTCGACGATGGCCTTGCAGTGGCGGCCGTCGACGGTCAGGTCGACCGACGGCTGGTGGACGGTGTCGGTCTCGTAGTTCAGGGCCCGGGCCAGCAGGCGGGCGGTGGTGGTCTTACCCACCCCGCGCACGCCGGTCAGCATGAAGGCGTGCGCGATCCGCCCCGTCGAGAAGGCGTTGGCCAGGGTGCGGACCATGGCCTCCTGGCCGATCAGGTCCTCGAAGGTGCGCGGCCGGTACTTGCGGGCCAGGACCGTGTAGGCGGCGTCCGGATCCGAAGGCGCGGACGCGGCTGGAGCCGCGACAGGCGTGGTCACGGCCGGCGGCGGCGCCTCGGGTGCGGCGGCCGGCGGCCCGCCGAAGATGTCGGCGGTGTTCTCGTCGCGTTCAGCGGGCTCTTCGTCCCACGGCGGCGCGGAATCGGTCGTGAGGTCGTCGTGGTCGGCCATGGCGTGAGTGTAGTGCGCGGAACGGCGCAGCAAAAGGCTCGCGGCGCGCGCGGGGTCCAGAAGCTGACAGATTTCGGGGAAAGGTGGAGACCGGCAGACGACCCGGAGCGAAACTCGTTGTGGCTGCTGCCTCTCGGCCCTGACCAGGTTGGCGAGGACTCCGCCCGTCGCCGATCTCCGAGGCCTATATCGCGACTCATCGTGACGGATGCAAGACATGAAGCGCCGGCTCGTGACGACTCTTCGTCGCGGATGCTTTCTTCGCCGGGGCGCATTTTCTTCACGCGAACCGGAATCCACTTCGCTCGAAAATGCTCTAGAGATCCCCCATGGCCCTTTCGATCATCACCAACACCTTCGCCGGCAATCCGCTCGACCGCGCCAGCGAGCGCCGGGGCGACGAGGCCTGGCTGGCCGAGAAGGCCGCCGACCCGCAGTCGCTGGCCGTGGCCATCTGGAACGGCAAGGCGCTGGTCGAGGACGTCGTCGGCCCGGACGGCGAAGAGGGAGAGGGCAAGGTGACGGGCGCCCAGATCGCCTATCTGCGCGCCGACATGGCCAAGGACCTGGCCGCCACGCCCGAGCGCCTACTGTTCCTGGGGCTGTGGAAGGACATCGCGGTGTTCGCCGTCGACCTGGAGGGCGGGGCCGACCCGGCCGAGGGGCCGCTGCAGGGTCTGGGCCGGTTCGAGGAGCTGCGCGGGATCGCCGCCACCCTGCCGCCGCCCGACGCCGGCATCCTGGCCACCGCCAAGTCGATGTTCGAATGGCGGCGCAAGCACAAGTGGTGCAGCAACTGCGGCCAGGAGACGGCGGTCAGCGACGGCGGCTGGAAGCGGCTGTGCCCGTCCTGCCAGGCCGAGCACTTCCCGCGCACCGACCCGGTGGCGATCATGCTGGCCCTGCACGGCGGCCGCTGCCTGCTGGGCCGCCAGGCGCTGTGGCCGCCCGGCATGTACTCGGCCCTGGCCGGCTTCATCGAGCCCGGCGAGACCATCGAGGAAGGCTGCGCCCGCGAGCTGAAGGAAGAGGCCGGCCTGACCGCCACGGCCGTCCGCTACCATTCCAGCCAGCCCTGGCCCTGGCCCTCGTCGCTGATGATGGGCCTGATGGCCGACGTCGACAGCGACACGGCCGCCCCGGACCAGACCGAGCTGGAGGCGGTCAAGTGGTTCACCAAGGACGAGGCGCGGGCCCTGATCAAGGGCGAGCTGGACGGCTTCTTCGCCCCCCCGCCCCTGGCCATCGCCCACCAGCTGATCAAGGCCTGGGCGGAGGAAGAGGACTAGATCCTCCCCTGTGGGGCAGGGGAATCGCATATGGATTTTTGGTCCGAACGGGATTCTGAGGGTGTCTCCTTGTGAGAGGGAGACGGTCGGATGGAGACGTTCG